>JBBSIT010000016.1:0-16570 GCA_038231995.1 Acetobacterales bacterium
ATCTCAACCGCAAGAAAGCAGGGCTGGGATTTGCTGGCCGCCCTGACAGGCCAACCCGACAACCTGGTCGCCGAACTGCGGATCACTTGAGCTTTCCGCGACAACCTGGGCAGTTACATGTTTATAACAAAAGTCTAGCCTCAGGTCAGCCGGGCGACGAGCCGGTCGGAGAGTAAGCGTCCGAATCCAGAGTTCCCGGGCGCGTCCCGTTTGCCAAGAACAGAACGCGGAGGAGACGAACATGCGCGCGTCCATCCAGAGACAAGCCTCTCGAACGCTGCTTCTCGCCTGCGCTGCCGGCCTGTTCGCCGGCCCGGTCCTGGCTGAGCCGATCTATGGGCTGTTGGGAACCATCGCCGTTCCCGTCAACACCGCCGTGAACCCATCCGGCCAGTTCAGTTCGTACGATATCGGCTTCTTCGACGCGAACACGCAGGACTACTACATCGCAGACCGCTCGAACGCCGCGGTCAATGTCTTCTCGGCCGCGACCAACACGTATGTCACCCGGATCGGCGGGTTCGTCGGCGCTGCTGCAACCACCAGCAGGTCAGGACCGGACGGAGTCCTCGTCGTGAATGGAGGGGGTCTGCACCAGCTTTGGGCTGGCGACGGCAACAGCACGCTCCAGGGCTTCAGCATCGGCGCAAACCACACGTACACCCCGCTTCCTGGCAGCCCCCTCGCCACGGGCGGCTCGCTGCGGGTTGACGAGTTGGCCTACAATCCAACCAACCAACGCTTGCTCGTCACGAACAACGCCGACTCGCCCCCCTTCTCGACGCTGGTCAATGCCGCGACCAACACGCTCGGCCCGAGGACAGCGTTCAACGGCGTGGCCGGCGTCGCGCCGCCGGCCTACAACGCCATCACGGGCAAGTTCTACCTCAACGTCGATACCGCCACCGGTCCGGGCGCGGTATCGGAGATCGATCCGACCACCGGCGCCGTTCTTCGGACCTTCGATCTGGCCACCATCAGCGGCGGCACGGTCACGGCATGCGGGCCGACAGGGCTGACCACAGGTCCTGGCGGCCAGATGCTGGTCGGCTGCGGCGTTGCGAGCCAGTCCATCATCATCGATCCGACGAAGGCGGGCACGGGCGCGAACGTCTTCGTCAAGGGCATCACCCAGACGAGCGGGGCGGACCAGGTCTGGTACGACCCGACCACCAACCGCTACTTCCTGGCCGACCGCAGCGACGCCAGCGGCCCCGTGCTCGGCATCATCGATGCGGCCACGAACAACTTCCTGCAGAACGTGCCGACGACCCCGGGCGACCATTCCGTCGCGGTTGATCCCGTCTCGGGCGAGGTCTTCGTGCCGCTCGGTGCGACCATCGGAACTGCGGTCAATACCATCTGCGGCAACGGCTGCATCGGCATCTACGGCGTGGTAGGCCAGACGCAGGTTCCGGAGCCGGGCTCGCTGGGGCTGCTGGCGGGTGCGTTGGCTGGGTTCGGGGGATTGCTGCGCCTCCGGGGCCGCAGGACGGCCACGTCCTAAGCCGCCCATCTCCGGCTGTGAGCGTCCGGTTCCGCCTCGACCGGACCCCCTCACTTTCCGGCCAGCGCCTGACGCAGATCGTCCAGCAGGTCCTCGGCGTCCTCAAGCCCGATCGACAGGCGCAGCATGACGTCGGCCACGCCGTCCGGCATCCGCGCGTTGGGCGCCTTGCGGCGCCGGCCGCGCAGCAGGCTGCCGGGCCGCATGATGAGGGACTCCGTGTCGCCCAGGCTGACGGCGCGGGTGATCAGCCGCAGCCGGTCCATCATGCGGTCCGCACCGTCCTCGCCCGAGCGCAGCACGAACGACCTTATGGCAGACCCGCCCGCCATCTGCCGCTCTTCTACGGTGACGCCCGGGTCGGATGGCAGGAAAACGGGGAGCGCACCCCTGCCACGGCCGCCCGGAACGCGGCCAGCTTGACCGTGCCCTACTCGTGTAAGGAACACGCAGCTTCGCGCGCCCGCCTGTTCCCCGTTCCAAACCCCGGCGCATCGTGGCTAGACTGCCGGGCAACGGAGGCGCCCGCAGCGCTCCGGCACGGGATGGGGAACCAACGCCATGATCACACGACGCACGCTGCTGGCCGGCACCGCGGCGGCCGCATGGGCGGCAGCGATGCCCGCCCGCGCCGCCAACGGCCCGGTGGACACGAGCAAGCTGCCGGCCGGGCTCGACGCGCGCTCGTCCAAGAAGTTCACGATCGCCACCGTCGTGAAGGTGGACGGGATCGCCTGGTTCGACCGGATGCGCGAGGGCGTCGGCCAGTTCGGCAAGGACCTCGGGCATGACGCCTGGATGGTCGGCCCCAGCCAGGCCGACGCCGCCGCCCAGGTGCAGCTCGTCGAGAGCCTGATCGCCCAGGGCGTGGACGCCATCTGCATCGTGCCCTTCTCGGTCGAGGCGGTGGAGCCCGTGTTGAAGAAGGCGCGCGACCGCGGCATCGTCGTCATCGCGCACGAGGCGTCGAACCTGGTCAACGCCGACTACATCCTGGAGGCGTTCGACAACCGGGCCTACGGCGCCAGCCTGATGCAGGAGCTGGGCAAGCTCACCGGCGGCGAGGGCAAGTACGTCGCCACCGTCGGCAGCCTGACCTCGCAGTCGCACAACGAGTGGGTGGACGCCGCCGTCGCCTACCAGAAGGAGCACTTCCCGCGCATGCAGGAGGTGACCAAGCGCGTCGAGACGTATGACGACGCGGATGCCGCCTACAACAAGCTCAAGGAGGTGCTGACCACCTACCCCGACCTGCGCGGCATCATCGGCGCGCCCATGCCGGCCTCGGCCGGCGCCGGGCGGCTGATCGCGGAGCGCAGGCTGGCCGGCAAGGTCGATTTCTCCGGCACCGGGCTCGTGAGCGTCGCCGGGCAGTACCTGCGCGACGGCGACATCCAGTACATCCAGTTCTGGGACCCGGCGGTCGCCGGCTACGCCATGGGCGTGCTGGCCGTCATGGCGCTGCAGAAGAAGCAGGCTGCCATCAAGGCCGGGCTGAACCTAGGCCTCGTCGGATACACCGACCTGCTGGCGCCGGACCCGAAGCGCCCCGGGCTGCTCTACGGCGCAGGCTGGGTCGGCGTGACCAAGGAGAACATGGACCAGTATAATTTCTGAGGCCATCGGAGGCGCTGTGCAGGCGCCTCCGCTGCTGCGGCTGCAGGGCATCGGCAAGTCGTTCGCCGGCGTGCGCGCGCTCGACGGGGTGTCGCTCGAGGTCGGGCGCGGCGAGATCCATTGCCTCGCCGGCGAGAACGGCTCGGGCAAGAGCACGGTCATCAAGGTGATCTCGGGCGTGCATCGCCCCGACGCCGGCAGTATCGCCTGGGACGGCGAGATCCTGCCGGCGCTCACCCCCGCGGACGCCATCCGGCGCGGCATCCAGGTGATCTACCAGGACTTCTCGCTGTTCCCGAACCTGACCGTGGCCGAGAACCTTGCGCTTCCCTCGGAGCTGCGCGAGCGCCGCCGCGTGGTCGGCTGGCGCCGGGTCCGGCGCGTGGCGGAGGAGGCGGCGGCACGGCTGGGCGTGGCCGTCGACCTCGACGCGGAGGTGGCGAGCCTGCCGGTGTCCGGCCGCCAGCTCGTCGCCATCGCCCGCGCGCTGATGGCCGACGCCCGCCTGCTCATCATGGATGAGCCCACCACGGCGCTGACCCGGCGCGAGGTGGAGGCTTTGTTCCGCATCGTCCGCGACGTGCAGGCGCGCGGCATCGCCGTGCTGTTCGTCAGCCACAAGATGCGCGAGATGCTGGAGATCAGCGAACAACTCACGGTGTTGCGCAACGGCCGCCGGGTCGCGGGCGGCCCGATCCGCGAGTTCGACGAGGGCGCGATCACCCGCGCGATGACAGGCCACGACGTGTCGGCCGCGCGATACCGCTGGTCGCCACCGGCCGACGCCCCGCCGCGGCTGGAGGCGTCGGGCATCACGGTGCCGGGCCATGTCGAGGGCGCGTCGCTGCGGCTGCAGCAGGGCGAGGTCGTGGGCGTCGCCGGGCTGCTCGGCTCCGGGCGGACCGAGCTGGCGCTGACGCTGTTCGGGTTGCGGCCCGACTATCGCGGCGAGATTCGGCTGGACGGCAAGCTGATCCGCCTGCGCAGCGTGCAGGACGCGGTCGGCGCCGGCATCGCCTACGTGCCGGAGGATCGGCTGACCGAGGGGCTGTTCCCCGCCCAGAGCATCGCGCGCAACATCCTGGCCAGCTCGCTTGACGCCGTGGCCCATGCCGGGCTGATCGACGCAGGCGCCGCCCGGCGGCGCGCGGCCGAGACGGTCGCCAGTCTGGCGATTGCCACACCCAGCCCGGACCGGCCGGTGCAGACGCTCTCGGGCGGCAACCAGCAGCGCGTGGTGATCGGCCGCTGGCTGCTGACGCGGGCGCGCGTGCTGATCCTGAACGGCCCCACCGTGGGCGTGGACGTCGGCTCCAAGGCGGGCATCCACGCGGCGCTGCGCCAGCTCGCGCAGGAGCGGGGCCTCGCGATCCTGATGATCTCGGACGACCTGCCGGAGCTGGTGCAGAACTGCAACCGCGTCCTGGTCATGCACCGCGGCCGGCTGGTGGATGAGCTGGATACGGCCGATGCCGACGAGGCGGTGCTGGCCGAGCGGCTGCGGGTGCTGGCGTGAGCGCCGCCGCCCTGCGCCGCCCGCTGCTGGCGCATCCGGTCCTGCGCCGGTCCGAGACGGTCATCGCCCTCGTGCTGCTCGCCGCCATGCTCGGCATCGGCCTCGTCAACCCGGCGTTCTGGCAGCCCGCCAACCTGTTCGGCCTGCTGCGCAGCAACGTCGTCATCGGCATCATGGCGCTGGGCGTGCTGACGGTGCTGATCTCGGGCGGCATCGACGTGTCGTTCCCCGCCTTCGCGGTCGCGGGGATGTACCTGACGGTGCGCGCCATGCTGGACTGGGGGTTCAGCAGCGTGCCGCTGGCGCTGCTGATGGCGACCGGCATCGGCGCCACGCTCGGCGTGGTCAACGCGCTGTTCGTGCACGGGCTGCGCATGATCCCGCTGATCGTGACGCTCGGCACGGGCGGCATGGTGCGCGGCTTCCTGCTCGGCGTCGTCGGCACCAGCGTGGTGAACATTAACCGGATGCCGCCCGCGTTGGTGGAGTTCGGCCGGACGGAGCTGCTGACGTTCGAGCAGCCGGACGGCACCCGCTTCGGCCTGTCCGCCATGGTCGCGGTGTATGCCGCGCTCGCCGTGCTCGTCCACCTGCTGCTGCGCCATACCGTGCTGGGCCGCGGCGTCTATGCGCTCGGCGGCGACGCGGAGGCCGCCAAGCGGGTGGGCTTCCCGGTCTGGCGCGTCCAGTTGTTCACCTACTGCCTGGCAGGCGGGCTCGCCGGGTTCGCCGGGCTGCTGCACTCCGGGATGGTGTGGCTCGCCAACCCGCGGGAGTTCGCCGGGCTGGAGCTCGACGTGATCGCGGCCGTGGTGCTCGGCGGCGCCAGCATCTTCGGCGGGCGCGGCAGCGTGCTCGGCACGGTGCTGGGGGTGTTCATGCTGGTCATGGTCAACAACAGCCTGATCCTGATGCGGGTGGACACGACCTGGCAGAAGATCGTCGTCGGCCTGATCGTCATCAGCGCCACCGCCGTGACGGCCTGGCGCGACCGCCGGCGCGCCGGCTGATGCGCCGCCTGGGGATGGACTCCACGCTGCTGCAGCTCGTGTTGCTCACCGTCGCCATCTTTGCGCTGATGTCGGCGCTGGTGCCGGACCGCTTCCTGCGGCCGTACAACTTCGAGAGCCTGACCTACGTGGCACCCGAGCTGGGGCTGCTCGCCATCGCGATCATGGTGTCGATGCTGACGGGCGGGATCGACCTGTCGGTGATCGGCGTCGCCAACCTGTCCGGCATCCTGGCCGGGCTGTTCTTCCACGCCGTCGCCGGGCCGCGCGGACCCGCCCTCGCCGGGCTTGACCTGCCCGGCGTGCTCGCGGGCGTCGGCATCGCAATCGGCACAGGTGCTGTGGCCGGCCTGCTGAACGGATTGCTGATCGCCCGCGCCGGCATCACGCCGATCCTCGCCACCATCGGCTCCGGCCAGGTGTTCACCGGGCTGGCGCTGGTGCTGACGGGCGGGCCGGCCGTGGTGGGCTTCCCCGCGGCGTGGCAGGCCATCGGCAACGGCAAGCTGCTGGGGCTGGCGGCGCCGCTGCTGGTGTTCCTCGCCGTGGCAGTCGTCGTGGGCGTGCTGCTGTCGCGCACCGTGTTCGGCACGACGCTGGTGCTGACCGGCGCCAACCCGCGCGCCGCCGTGTTCGCCGGGCTGCGGACGGGTAGGGCGGTGCTGCTGTCCTACGTGTTGACCGGGGTGCTCGCCAGCCTGGCCGGCATCCTGCTGTCCGGACGCACCAACGCGGCCAAATCCGACTACGGCGTGTCATACCTGCTGCAGGCCGTGCTGATCGCGGTGCTGGCCGGCACCAATCCGGCCGGCGGCCGCGGCTCCGTGCCGGCCGTCGCCGTGGCGCTCGTGGCCCTCATGCTGCTGTCGAGCGGCTTCCAGCTGATGCGGTTCAGCAACTTCCTCGTGGACTTCATCTGGGGCGCTTTTCTACTACTTGTCATCGCTGCCAACGCGCTGCGGACGCGCACGCGATGATCACGACCGTCGCTTTGCCCCGCGCCGCATTCGGCGAACGCGAGGCCACCTTCCTCCGCATGGGCGAGCTGGAGGCCCTGCTGCATCGCACCGCCACCGGCGTGGAGGTCGTACGCCTGCGCAACGCGCGCGGGGCGGTGCAGGTCCTGCCCTTCCTCGGCGGGATGGTGTGGGACGCAGCCTTCGACGGCGTGCGCCTCGGCATGGACGGCATGTTCGACGGCCCCCGTCCCGCCAGCGTGATCACCGGCACCTATGGCTGCCTGCTGTTCCACAGCGGCCTGCTGCGCAACGGCTGTCCCGGCCCGGAGGACGCCCACGCGCTGCACGGCGAGATGCCCTGCGCCCCCATGGACGGCGCCGAGCTGGAAGCTGGCGAGGACGCGGCCGGTCCCTTCCTGCGGCTGACCAGCCGGCGCGACCACGCGGAGGGCTTCGGCGCGCACTACCTCGCCACGCCCGGCGTGACCTTGCGCGCCGGCGAGACCGGGTTCGACGTGACGATGCAGGTCCGTAACCTGTCGGGCAAGCCGATGGACCTGATGTACATGGCCCACGCCAACTTCGCCTTTCCGCCCGGCGCCCGCCTGCTGCAGCCCGCGCCGTATGACCCGGAGCACGTCGCGGTCCGCACCGTCGTGCCGGGCCACGTGCATCCGACGCCGGAGTACGAGGCCCGCCTCGCCGCCCTCGCCCGCGACCCGGCGCTGCTCGAACAGCTCGACCCCGCGCTGTGCGACCCCGAGCAGGTGTTCTACCTGCGCGGCCTGCGCCCCGACGCGGACGGGCGGGCGCATCACCTGCTGCGCCGCCCCGGGGGCGACGGCTTCGGCCTGTCCTACGCGCTGGCCGACTTTCCCCACACCGTGCGCTGGCTGCTGCACGACCCGGACCAGCAAGTGGCCGCCTTCGCCCTGCCCTCCACTTGCGAGCCCGAGGGCTACACGGCTGAGCGGCGCAAGGGCCACGTGCAATCCATCCCGCCCGGCGGCGAGCGCGGATTCGCCGTGCGGATCAGCTATCTCGACTCCTCAGCGGCCGCGGCGGCCGAGGCGCGGCTTCGGACGCTGGCGTCCGGCACGGCGCGCTCGTGAGCCCGGTCAGCCCCGACACGCAGGAGAGCACGGATCGGCAGGTGAGCGTCGTCACGGGCGCCACGGGCGGGATCGGGCGCTGGATCGCGCTGGGTCTCGCGCGCGCCGGGCACCACGTGGTGCTGGTGGGCCGGGACGCGGCGCGGGGGAACGCGGCCGCCGGCTGGATCGCTCAGCAGGCGCCGGGTTCCAGCACGGAACTCAGGCTGACCGACCTGGGCTCGCTCCGCGCCACGCAGCGGCTCGGCCGGGAGATCGCGGCGGCGCACCCGCGGCTCGGCCTGCTCGTCAACAACGCCGGCATGTTCGCGGCCCGGCGGCGGCTGACGGCGGAGGGCCACGATGCGGTGCTGGCGGTGAACCATCTCGCCCCGTTCGTCCTGACCGACGCGCTGGAGGATGCGCTGCGGGCGGGCGCGCCGTCGCGCATCGTTAACGTGGGCTCCTCCACCTCGGACCGCGCCAGGATCGACCCGGACGACCTGGAGCTCGCCCGGCGCTGGGGGATGGTGCGCGCCTACGGCCAGTCGAAACTCGCGATGATGATGGCGACCTTCGCGCGCTCGGAGCGTCTGCGCGGCAGCGGCGTCGTCGCCAATGTCGTGCATCCCGGCATGGTGGCGACCGGCCTGGTACGGGAGGGCGGCCCGATCGGCGCCGCCTGGCGGCTGATGGCGCCATTCCTGCGGACGGAGGAGCAGGGCGCGGACACGCCGCTGCACGCGGCGCTGGCCCCGGACTGGGCCACGATCACCGGCGTCTATGTCAAGGACCGCGCCGCCGTCCGCCCGAACCCGCGCGCGCTGGACCCCGTGCTCGTGGAACGGGTCGACGCCGCCACGCGGGCGCTGACGGCGCGGACACTCCCGGATTAGACGCTGGCGTCCTCCACCGGACGGGCCGGCACGGCGGCCGATGGGGCGCGCGGCGCGCGGCGGCTCCACCCGGACAGCCGGGCGAGCCCGCAGAGGATGCGGACGTGCACGCTGCCGGACCGCGCCTGCGCGTCGAACGCGCCCCGCACCGGGGCGGCACGGTCGGAGGCTGCGAACAGAGTGGGGTCGTGCCGCGCCAGCGACGCGGCCTGGCCGGTGAGCTGCCCGGCGTAGCCGAGCCTGCGGATCGCCCGCTCCACCAGGCCGGGAACGAGTCGCACGCCGATCGAGAACAGCAGCGTGGTGAAGCTCACCGGCATCTCGCGGCGCCGGGTGGTCGCGGCGAGATGGATCGCCTCGGCCACGACCTCGGGCTGGTAGATCGGTGGCATCGGCCGCCCCGGCCGCCCCATGTGGGACACGGCATGGTCGAAGAACGGCGTGTTCACCGCGGGCGGGAACATGGTCGTCAGCCACACCCGGCTGCCGTCCTGGGACAGCTCGGCGCGGACGGATTGGTCGAAGCCGCGCATCGCGTGCTTGGCCCCGGAGTAGGAGGACAGGAGCGGCATGCCGTGGAAGGCGACCGCGGAGCACACGTTGACGATGCGGCCCCGATCGCGCGGGACCATGCGCTGCAACGCCACGCGCGTGCCGTTGACCGTGCCGAGATAGGTCACGTCGGTCACGCGCCGAAACTCCGCGGCGGGCGTGTCCAGGAAGCGCCCATAGGTCCCGTTGCCCGCGCAGTTCACCCATACGTCGATCGGGCCTAACGCCTGCTCGATGCGCGCGGCCGCGGCTTCCAACGCGTCGGGTTCGGTCACGTCCGCCTGCGCCGTGGCCGCCATGGCGCCGTGGCGCTCCACGTCGCCGCACGCCGCCAGCAGCCCAGCCTGGCCGCGGGCGATGAGGCCGACCCGCCAGCCATGGCGGGCGAACAGCCCGGCGGTGCAGCGCCCGATGCCGGACGAGGCGCCCGTGATGACCACAACGCCGGCCCTGGCCTCGGCCGGCAGTCCTGGATGGAGGATGGATGGCGTCAAGGACGGAGGCATGCTTCGAGAGTCCGGCAGGGTGGCGGAACCTTACAGGGCCGTGCGGCTGAACGGGACAGCCCCGGTTTAATCGGGTACGTCGCCCGCGCCGGCGGTGGATGTGAAGGAGGGCGGGTCGCTGGCCGGAAAGCTCTCCTTGGAAGCCTCGTCCACGAGCTTGTCCGCGGCCGACCTGCCGCGGTCAGGCAACGGGAACGCGGGGGCCGCCTCCGCCTGCGCCAGCAAGCGGGCGCGTTCCCAGAATTCATGTTCTCGTCCCTCCGGGCACCCCTCCTTCTGCCAGAGGAAATAGGCCCTTTCCCGGATCCCCTGCTCCATGTCGCTCATGGCCCTCTCCTGCGCTGGCAGCCCAGGAGTCCCCGTGGGCCGGCACCTCTGGCAACGCCGGCCGTGCGATCAGGTTTGCGCTCGGCCGGAAGACTGCGCCGGATCTCTGTCCAGCACGGCCGGCCCGCTCGACCTGCACCTTGCGGAGACGTGGCCCCGAACCGGGGACCAGGCGGGAGCGTTGAGGGCCGGAGCAGACGTAGGTCGGCCATGAGCAAGCTGGACAATGAGGATCGCGATAAGCTGCCGAACAAGGAATTCGCCTTTCCCAAGCAGCGCAAGGAACCGCTCGAGGATGCGAGCAACGTCCGCAACGCGGTCGCGCGCTTCGATCAGGTCAAGGACGTCAGCGACGCCGAGCGGGACGAGGCATGGAAGCGCATCGAGGCGGCCGCCAGGAAGTTCGGCGTGGGGCTGGATGAACGCAGCTGGCGCGAGCTGGGGAAGCCGTCCGCCCGATAAGGGCTTCAGGCAGCGGCGGAACCAGCTTTAGCCCGCTGATCCGCTGTCCCGCAGCGCCTGCCAGACCCGCTGCGCCGAAGCCGGCATGTCCAGGCGCCGCACCCCCGCCGGCAGCAAGGCGTCCAGCACCGCGTTCATCGCCGCCGGCAGCGAGCCGGTGGTGCCCGCCTCGCCCGCGCCCTTCACGCCGAGCGGGTTGTTGGGCGAAGGCACCGGGCGCTCCAGCAAGGTAGCGTCGCGCAGCATGTCGGCGTGCGGCATGGCGTAGTCCATGAAGCTGCCGGACAGGAGCTGGCCGCCCTCGTCATAGACGCACAGCTCGCCCAGCACCTGGCCGAGGCCCTGCGCTATGCCGCCCATGATCTGCCCGTCCAGCAAGGTGTGGTTCAGCACCACGCCGCAATCGTCCACGGCGACGTAGCGTTCCAGCAAGACCACGCCGGTCTCCGGGTCGATCTCGACCTCCGCCACGTGCGCGCCGGAGGGGTAGGCCCGGGCGACAGGCAGCTCCGTCGTGGTGTCCAGCGGGCCGCTCTGCTGGCCCTCGGCGGGGCGGGCCAGCTCCAGCAAGGTGACCCGGCGGTCGGTGCCGGCGATGCGGAAGGCGCCGGCTTCATACTCGATGTCGGCCTCGGCGGCTTCCAGCGCGTCGGCGGCGAGGGCCATGCCCTTGCGGACCACCTCGCGCGCCGCGACGGCCGTGGCGGCGCCGTGGGAGAGCATGGAGCGGGAGGCGAAGGCGCCGCCGCCGAATAGGGCGGGGCCGTCCGGGTCGCCCTGGTGCAGCGTGATGCCGGCCGGGTCGAGCCCAAAGATGGCGGCGGCGATCTCGGGGAACACCGTCTCGTGCCCCTGGCCGGAGGAATGGGTGACGTTGTGGACGCGTACGCCGCCATCGGCGCCGAAGGTGATCGCCACCTCGTCGCGCGGCACCACGCCGCCCGAGGGCTCCACGAACACGCCCATGCCGATGCCGCGCAGCTTGCCGCGGCCGGCGGCCTCGGCCCGGCGCGCCTCGAAGCCGGCCCAGTCCGCCGCCTCCGCCGCCGCGTCCAGCAATCCGGCGTAGTCGCCGCTGTCATAGACCGCCGCCATCGGGCCGCCCGTAGGCAGGCGGTAGGGGAAGGCGTCCGCCGGCACCAGGTTGCGGCGGCGGAGTTCCAACCGGTCCATCCCGGTCTGCCGGGCCGCCTCGTCCACCAGGCGCTCGATCGCGTAGGCCATGTCGGGCCGGCCGGCGCCGCGATAGGCGGTGATCGGCACGGTGTTGGTGACGGCCAGGCGGTGATGGCCGTAAACGGCGGGGACGCGGTACGGGCCGGTGCACATCATCGCCGGGTTGAGCGTGCCGATGAGCGGTCCGGTGGCGACGGGGTAGGCGCCCTGGTCGCACACCCAGGCGTGGCGGATGGCGAGGAACCGGCCCTCGGCGTCCAGCGCCAGCTCGCCGTGCATGCGCAGGCCGCGGCCGTGGTAGTCGCTGAGGAAGGTCTCGGTCCGGGTGGCGACCCACTTGACCGGGCGGCCCGTCGCCTGGGCGGCGAGCGCCAGCGCCGCGTGCTCCGGATAGGCCGGGCCGCGGATGCCGAAGCCGCCGCCCACGTCCTGGGCGCGCACGCGCACCTTCTCGGGCGGCAGGCCGGTGAGGCCGCACAGGGAGTCGCGCAGGGCCACCATGCCCTGGGTCGCGGTCCAGAGGTCCAGCACGTCGCCGTCCCATCGGGCCAGCGCCGCCTTAGGTTCCATGGGGTTGCCCACCACGCGGTCGCTGCTGAGGTCCAAGCGGACCACATGGACGGCCGCGGCGAAGGCCGCGTCGGTGGCGCCGGCGTCGCCGTACTCGTAGTCGAAGCAGAGATTGCCCGGCACGTCCGGATGGAGCTGCGGCGCGCCGTCGGTCAGCGCCGCCTCCATGTCGGAGACGGCAGGGAGGGCGTCGTAGTCCACCACGACCAGCTCCGCCGCGTCCTGGGCCTGGGCCTGGGTCTCGGCGACGACCAGGGCCACCGGGTCGCCCACGTAGAGGACGCGCCCGTGCGCGAGCGCCGCGCCGTGGGGCGTGAGCAGGGCCATGCCGCCGCGCCCCTTGTAGGGCAGCGCCGCCTTGCCGCGGCCGTAGCCCGCCGCCTGCGCGTCCGCCCCCGTCAGCACCGCGGCCACGCCCGGCGCCGCCCGGGCCGCCGCGGTACAGATGGACAGGATGCGCGCGTGCGCGTGGTCCGCGCGCAGGAAGGCGGCGTGCAACTGGCCCGGTAGGGTCCAGTCCGCCGTGTAGCGTCCGGCGCCGGTCAGCAACCGTGCGTCCTCGCGCCGTCCGAGATAGGGGTAGCTCACCGCGCCTCTCCAGCCTTGCCGAGGACGGAGATGGGCGGGGCGGCGGTTTCGTCCAGCGCCGCGACCTCCAGCCGGGCCCCGGCATTCACGCTCGCGCTCATCGTTGGTGTCCTCTCATTCCGTGATCGGCCGCCGCTCCAGCGCCGCCAGGATGCGCCGCTCCGCCGCGGACAGGTGCTCGCGCACAAGCCGCGCCGCCCGTCGGCCGTCGCGCGCGCGCAGCGCTGCCGCGATCGCCACGTGCTCCGCCATCAGCCGCGCCGGGTCGCGCCCCTGGATCGCGTCGAGGCTCACCTGCACCAACCGGTCCGCCTGCGCCACCAGGTCGTGCGCCGTCTCCGCCATGCGGCGGTTGCCTCCCGCGTCGGCCAGGGCCGCGTGGAAACGGCGGTTGTAGGCGACGAACCCGTCCGCCGGGTTGCTCCGGGCGAGGGTCTCTAGCGCCTCCAACTGCGCGTCCTCCGCGTCCCGCGCCGCCGCGGCGGCGCAGGCCGGCTCCAGCACGGCGCGGAAGCGCAGAAGGTCCCGCGCCTCGGCCACCGACACGGGCGCCACCTGGTATCCTTGCCGCGGCCGCACGCGCACCAGCTTCTCCTGCTCCAGCCGCAGCAGGGCGTCGCGCACCGGCGCCTTGCTCACGCCGTACTGCCCGGCCAGCGCCTGCTCGCGCAACTCGGCGCCGGGCGGCAGGCGGCAGTCCAGGATGCTGGTCCGGATCGCGGCGTAGATGTCGTCTCGCAGCAGCACGTCGGCCCTTGAGGTTCCAGGGCCACAGTGGTCGATGTGATATTTCAGGTCAACGATACTCTCGTGGTTCAGCCGCCACATTCAGAGAGCCCGCTGGCCTGTCCCGATGCAGCGTGATAGGTCACGCCGCTCGATGCAGGAGGATGCAGGCGCATGATCCACCATTTCGCCGGCGGCGGCGTCCAGGCGTCCGTCACGGGCGCCGGGCCGACGGCATGGCTGTTCCACTCCCTGCTGGCCGATGCCGGCAGCTGCGTCCCGCTCGCCGCCGCGCTGTCGGGGAGCCACCGCGTGATCGTGCCGGACCTGCCGGGCTTCGGCGGGTCCGCGCCAGTGGCGCCCGGGCTGAAGGCGGTCGCGGACCGGCTGGCCGACGCCATGCGGGAGGCGGGCGCCCCGGCCGCGATCATCGGCAACGGCTACGGCAGCTTCGTCGCGCTGGTGCTGGCGTTGCGCCACCCGGGGCTGGTCAGCCGGCTCGTGCTGGCCGGCACCGGTGCTGCGTTCGACGAGCCGGGCCGGGCGGCGTTCCGGGGCATGGCGGCCGCCGCAGGGACGAAAGGCCTGGCCGCGATCGCCGACACCGCCATGCGCCGGCTGTTCGCCCCCGCCTTCCAGGACGCTAACCCGGCGCTGCTGGCGGAGCGGCGCGAGCGCTTCCTGGCCACCGACCCGGCCGTGTTCACCGGCGCCTGCACCGCCCTCGCCGGGCTGGACCTGCGCGAGCCGGTGCGCAGCCTGCGCGTGCCGACCCTCATCCTGGTCGGCGAGGGCGACAAGGCGACGCCGCCGCCGATGGCGCGGGAGCTGGCGGCGCTGATGCCCGACGCGCGCATCACCGAGTTGCCGGGCCTCGCGCATGTCCCGCAATTGCAGGACACGGCGGCGTTCGTGGCGGCTTTGGGAGGTTTTCTGTCCCCGGCGCAGTGATGACGCCAGGGAAGCAGGTCGATCCACTTGGCCCCGGACGGGATACGCGCCACTTGTTGGAGGCGGAGTTCTCGACCGCACCACGATGAAGGGCCGGCCATGACGGAATCCAGCGACAGCCTTGCCCACCGCGCCGCCACAGACCGGCACGAGCTGCGGCACGAGCTGCGGCGCGCGCTCGGCCGGTTCGCAACGGGCGTCACGGTGGTGACGACGCGCGGAGCGGACGGCAAGCCGGAGGGGCTGACGGCCAACTCCTTCTCATCGGTGTCGCTGGACCCGCCGCTGATCCTCTGGAGCCTCAGCAACGACGCCACCTCGCTGCCGGCCTTCCTGCAGGCGGAATGGTTCGCGGTGAACGTGCTGGCCAGCCATCAGCACCATCTGTCCAACCGCTTCGCGACCCGGGGCATCGAGAAGTATGCGGGCGTGGACTACTGCGAGGGCCTCGGCGGCTCCCCGGTGATGGTCGATAGCCTCGCCTGCTTCGAATGCAGCGTCTATGACCGCGTGCCGGCCGGCGACCATACGATCTTCCTGGGCCGGGTGGAGCGCCTGACGCATCGCGAGGGCGAGCCGCTGCTGTTCAGCGGCGGCAAGTACTGCGTGCCGTCCCTGTTCACGGCGTGAACGGTTCCGCCACCCCGTCCGGCAGCGGCACCTGGAACGCGTTGATCGTCATCGAGATCAGCCCGTAATAGCCGAGGATGCCGACCAGCTCGACCACCGCTGCCGTGCCCAGGACGCCCACGGCATCGCGGTAGGCCGCATCCGAGACGCGATGGTCGTGCAGCAGCTCGTGCGCGAACCGATATACCGCCTGCTCGTCCGGATGGGGGAAGGCGGGGGCGCCGCCGGTGCGCAGGGCCTCGACCGCGGCCGGGTCGAGCCCCGCTTTGATGCCGATCGGGGCGTGCACGGCCCACTCGAATCCCGCCCTCCAGAACGAGCCGGTGACGAGGATCGCCAGCTCCGAGAGCCGGGGCGGCAGCGACGTGCCGTAGCGGCAGAACGCACCCAGCGCCTGGGCCTTCTCCGCGAGACCGGGGCTCTGCAGCCACGCCAGGAGCGGCCCCTGCACGACGCCGCGCGGGCCTGACTTGATCGCGTCATAGGCGGCCTGCTGCTCGGCCGACATGCGCTCGGGCGTGAGTTCGGGGAGGCGGTACATGGCCTACTTGATCGCCAGCGGGTTGATCGGCGAGCCGGTGCCGCCGGTAAGGTTCAGCGGCGGGCCGGTGAAGAAGAACTCATACACGCCGTCGCCAGCGCAGTCGGCCGCGAGCTCGGCCAGGTCGAACATCTCCCCCATCGTCAGGCCCATGGCGGGGATCACGACCCAGTGCCAGGGCTGCTTCGCCTCGTTCGTCTCGTTCGGGCGGACCTCGACGCCCCAGGTGTCGGAGCAGATGGCCGCGATCTGCTTCTCCTGGCACCAATAGCAGTTCTCGAACCGCACGCCGGGCGCGTCGCCGCCGGCATAGCCGCCCCAGGCGCCCTCGGCCCGGCACCGCTCCATCTGCCCGGTGCGGATGATCACGAAGTCGCCGCGGCGGACCTCGACGCCCTGCGCCGCCGCCGTCGCGTCCAGCTCCGCGTTGGAGATGCCGTAGCCGTCCGCCAGCCAGTCCACGCCCCGGTGCCGGGCGACGTCCAGCAGCACGCCGCGCCCGACCATGCGCGCGCAGGTGTGCTCGATCCCGAGCCTATGCACGCCGCCGCCGTCCACGATCCTGGCGTCCAGGCCGTTGTACATCTGGTCGCCCAGGAAGATGTGCCCGAGGCTGTCCCAATGCGTCGCCGCCTGCACAGGCATGTTCAGCGCGTCGTCGGAGTAGCGCAGCGTCTGGCCGCCCGGGTCGTCGAACCGCCCGGCCACGGCGTCCGTCCCGGTCGCCAGCATGGTGTGGATCGGGTTCCACCGCCCGCCGAACAGCCCGTTCGGCGGCCCGTCGGGACCGAGGGGGATGCCCACCACGAACCCGCGGCCGCGCCGCACCCGGCGCGCCGCGGCGGCGACATCCTCGGGTGTGACATGGTTCAGCGTGCCGATCTGGTCATCGGCGCCCCACCGGCCCCAGTTCCTGAGCGTCTCGGCGGCGGCGTGGATCGCCTG
>JBBSIT010000017.1:0-16552 GCA_038231995.1 Acetobacterales bacterium
AACCACCAAGTGTTTGGAAAGACTGGCCTCCTAAGATCGCGCCTGTGGCAAAATTTGCCACAGGCCGGTTTCTGCTATCCGACTGGAATTATTCAGAAAAACGGCAATTTGCGGCTGTCTCGTGAATAAGACGGGCTAGTCACGAGCTTGCCGCCCAGGCCGGGCGCAGCCTGCGCAGGCCAGCCTCGCCCGTCCCGCCAGCTCTAACCCTCGATGGCCGCGCGGGAAGCGGGCGCGAGCAGGTCCTGGGTGTCGGGATGGTCGCGCATGTAACGGGCGACGGATGGGCACATGGGCACGACCTTGAGCCCCTGCTCGCGCGCGGCCGCCAGGACAGCGTGCACCAACTGGCTGCCGAGGCCATGGCCCTCCAGCTCGGGCGGGACCTCCGTGTGCGTGAACACGATCACGTCGCCCTCGCGCCGGTAGGCGGCGGTCGCGAGCTTGCCGTCCACCTCGGCTTCGAACCGGTGCGCCGCAGCGTTGTCGCGGACCGCGGGCTTCGGCCCCCCACGCCCAGCTCTGTCGTCGTGCTCGCCGCGCATGATGCCTCCTCTCGCGAGACCGGGTTCGGACTGCTGAACGCAGCGCTGGGGCCAGACGCTGCCGGTTCACGCAATCCTGACGACGGACGCTGTCTTGAGCGGACCAGATGACGCCTGCATGCGGCCCTGGCGCCGCCGCGGTCACGTTCCAAGGAGCATCGCGCTCGGCTGCGGTATTCCCGCCGCAGCACGCCCAAGTGCCTGCGCTGCAGCGCCCGTCCGGGCCGCAACAGCGAGGGGAAGCAGGCATGAGCGACCTGAAGGCGCCCGTCACGGGATCGGACCATGCGCAGGGGCCGGCAGACGCGCCCGTGACCCTGGTCGAGTATGGCGACTACGAGTGCCCATATTGCGGCGAGTTCAACGAGGCGATGAACGAGGTGCAGGCGCGCATGGGCGGGCAGTTGCGCTTCGTCTTCCGGCAGTTCCCGTTGGTGCAGCTTCACCCGCACGCCCTGCACGCGGCCGGGATCGCCGAGGCGGCGGGGGCGGCCGGCGAGTTCTGGACCATGCACGACACCCTCTATGCCCACCAGCAGGACCTGGGCGACGCCGCGCTGATCGACTAGGCGGAGCAGGCTGGGCTGGGGCGCGAAGCCGCCATGGACGCGCTGGGCGGACGATACCTGGACCGCATCCGCGGCGACATAGAGGGTGGCGAGCGCAGCGGGGTGCAGGGGACGCCGTGGGTGTTCATCGCCGGACGGCAGTACGACGGCCCCCGCGATGCCGACAGCTTGTGCCATGCTATCGCGAAGGCGGTCTAGGCGGCCAAAGGACTCATGGCGTTGGGCGCCCACGACGCCCACGCCACCAGGACGAGGATGAAGGATGCAGCTTCACGGGATGCACCACGTGACCGCGGTGTCGGCCGACGCGCCGGGCAATCACGTCTTCTACACGCAAGTCCTCGGCATGCGGCTGGTCAAGCGGACGGTGAACCAGGATGACGTGAGCGCCTATCACCTGTTCTACGCGGACGGCGAGGCGAGACCCGGCACCGACCTCACCTTCTTCGACTGGCCCGTGGGGCCGGAGCGGCGGGGCACGAACGCCATCGTGCGCACGGCCCTGCGCGTCTCGGGCGACGGGACACTCGCCTACTGGGCGGAGCGCCTCGGCGCGGCCGGCGTGCGGCACGGCGCGGTGCGCGAGGTCGATGGCCGTCAGCTTCTCGAATTCGAGGACCGGGAAGGGCAGCGGCTGGCGTTGCTCGACGACGGAGGCGCTGGCCCGGCCCATCCGTGGGCACGCAGCCCGATCCCGGCGGAGCGCCAGATCCGCGGTCTCGGTCCGGTCCACCTGAGCGTGGCCGATCTGCACCCCTCCGACCTGTTCCTGACGGAGGTGATGGCGATGCGCCGGGCGCGCACCTACGCCGCGCCGGACCGCTCCGGCGTGACGGTCCACGTGTACGAGATGGATGAGGGCGGCCCGGCGGCGGAGGTGCACATCCGGGTCGAGCCGGACCTGCCGTCAGCCCGGCCGGGGGCAGGCAGCGTCCATCACGTCGCCTTCCGGGTCCGCGACGACGCCGAGTATGGGGCATGGATCGAGCGCCTGCAGCGCCTGGGCGTCCCGTCCAGCGGCCCGGTCGATCGCTACTATTTCAAGAGTCTCTACACCCGCGGGCCGAACGGCATCCTCTACGAGATCGCCACCGACGGGCCGGGCTTCGCCGCCGACGAGTCGGCGGACGCCCTGGGCGAGCGGCTTGCGCTCCCGCCGTTCCTGGAGCCGCGCCGCGCCGAGATCGAGCGCGGGCTCAAGCCGCTGGAATGACCCCTATTGCCCGTCCATCAACGCCCGGGCATAGGCGCCGAGGCGCGCCTCCATGGCCACCGGCGCCTCGCACGCGTAGCGCAACGTGCGCTCCACCTCGTCGAACTCGCGGATAGTGAGCGTCCGCTCGGTCAGCAGGTCCGCGCGCTCTGGCGACTCCTGCGGCAGGGCGCGCATCTGGGTGGTGAGCCGCGCGGCCCGCTCGCCGACGCCGCGCTGGCGCCGGGTCAGCGCGCGCAGGCGCTCGATCAGCGCGCTGCGCTGCACGTTGGTCTCCTCGGTCAGGCCCTCCATGACGCGGGCGGCGGCGGCCGGGCGGGCCTCCGCCGGCAGTCCGGCGAGATACGCCTCGATTAGCGCCGTCCCGCGCTCCTCCGCCACGCCGCGGGGGGAGATGGCCGCCACGAGGGCCGCGACGGCCGGGTCGGCCCGCCAGTTCGTGCCCTCCGCCGGCTCCGGCCCGCCCCAGTAGGCGGCGGCGCCCAGCGTCGGCACCAGCCGCTGCACGCAGGGCCAATCGGGGTCCTCCTGCGCGACCTGCGCCGCCGCCGGCCCCGCCAGCAGCAGCAACACTGTCAGAGTACGCCTCATTCCGCCCCCGCCCGGCGGGCCATCATGCCGCGCCCGGGATCGTAGCCCAGCGTCGCCAGCGCCATGAACACCAGCGCGCAGCCCGCGACGACGGCAGCCGGCACCGGCTCGAACTGCCCGTACAGCGCGAAGCGGATGAGCTCCGTCGCGTGGGTGAACGGGTTGAGCTGGCAGATCCACCACAGCGTCAGGTTCGCCTCCTTCACGCGCCACAGCGGATACAGCGCCGAGGATGCGAAGAACATCGGGAAGATCACGAAATTCATCACGCCGGCGAAGTTCTCCAATTGCCGCACCAGGCTCGACAGCACCAGCCCGAGCGCTCCCAGCATCAGCCCGGACAGCACCAGCGCCGGCAGCACGGCGAGGTAGCCCATCGGCGGCGGCTCGATCTCCCACAGCAGGGCGATTGCCAGGAAAAGATAGGCCTGCACCACGCCCACCGCGACGCCGGCCAGCAACTTGGCGAGCAGCAGGAACCAGCGCGGGAACGGGCTGACCATCAGGGTCCGCATGCTGCCCATCTCCCGGTCGTACACCATCGAGAGCGAGCTTTGCATCCCGTTGAACAACTGGATCATCGCGACCAGGCCCGGCGCGATATACACCTCATACGGCACGTAGGTCTCATACGGCGGGATGATCGACACGCCCAGCACGAAGCGGAACCCGGCGGCAAATATCGCGAGCCACACCAGCGGCCGCACCAGCGCCGAGACGAACCGCCCGCGCTGATGCACCCAGCGCAGCCCCTCGCGTCGCACCACGCCCCACACGCACCGCCCATACTGCACCGGCGTCATGCCCGCTCCCCCCGCGTCAGCCGGGCGAACGCGTCCGCCAGGTCCGCCGCTCCTGCCTGCCGCACCACGTCCTCCACAGTCCCCTCGGCCCGCACCCGACCCTGATGCAGCACGACGACCCGCGCCGGCGGCGCCGCCTCGTCGATCAGGTGGGTCGCCCACAATGCCGCCAGCCCCCGCTCCGCGCACTGCGCGCGCACATAGGTCAGCAGCGCCGCCCGGCTCTCGATGTCCAGCCCCGAGGTCGGCTCGTCCAGCAGCAGCAGCGCGGGCCGGTGCAGCAGCGCCCGCGCCAGCTCGACCCGGCGGCGCTGCCCGCCCGAGAGCTGCCGCACCCGCTCGCCCGCCCGGTCCGCCAGCCCCGCGCGCGCCAGCTCCTCCGCCGCCCGCGCCCGCGCCTCGCCCCCCGCCATGCCGTGCAGCGCCGCGTGGTAGGCCAGGTTCTGCTCCACGGTCAGGTCGAGGTCGAGCGTCGGCTGCTGGAACACTACGCCCATGCGGGCGAGCGCCGCCGAGGATTCGGTCCGCATGTCGCGCCCGAACACCGCGATCGACCCGGAGCTTGCGTGATGCAGCCGGGTGATGAGCGCGAATAGGGTGGTCTTGCCCGCGCCGTTGGGGCCGAGCAGCACGGTGAACGCGCCGGGCTGCACCGAGAACGCCACGCCGTCGAGCACGCGCCGCGCGCCGAAGCTGTGGCTCAGCCCCGAGACGGCCAGCGCCGGCGTGGTCGTGTCGGCGGCATCCAACATCAGGGTGCGACGACCACGCCCCAGGGCAGTTGCCCGACCGGCACGCTCTTGGTGACGCGCAGCGCGTCCACGTCGATCACCGACATGTCGTTGCTGACGCCGTTTGTGGTGTAGATCCGCTTGCCGTCGCCGGAAAAGGCGAGGTTCCACACGCGCTGGCCGACCAGCAGGTAGCGCTTCACCTCGTAGGTCTGCGCGTCCACCACCGCGACGCGATTGGCCGGCCCGAGCGCCACGAAGGCCGTCTTGCGGTCCGGCGTGATGGCGATGCCGACCGGCTGGATGCTCTCCTTCGGCACGCCGGGGATGTTGAACCGGATGCGGTGCGCTACAGTGCGCGACGCCGTGTCAATCACCGACACCGTGCCGCCGATCTCGGCCGACACCCAGACCTGCGCCCCGTCGGCGGTGAACTTCGCCGCGCGCGGCCTGGTGTCCACCAGAACGTTGCCGACCACCTCGTGCGACGCCGTGTCGATGAAATGCGCCATGCTGGTGGTCTCGCTGGTGGTGACCAGCACGCGGCCGTCCGGGCTCACCGCCATGCCCTCCGGCTCCACGCCGACCGGCACCTCCGTCACGACCTGCCCGCGCGGCACGTCCAGCACGGTGACGATGTTGTTGTTCTCGTTGGCGATGTACAGCATCTCGCCGTCTGGGCTCAGCGCGAACAGCTCCGGGTCCGGTCCGCTCGGCAGGATACGCGCCACCTTGAGCGTGGCGAGGTCCATCACCTCGATGTGATCGGCGTCGGACGTGCAGATATACAGGCTCTTGCCGTCGTTCGACAGCAAGATGCCCCGGGGCCGCGCGCCGACGCGCACCGTGTTCGTCACCTTGAGCGTGGCCGCATCCACCACCGTGATCGAGTTGCCTTTCTCGTTCGAGACGAAGATGCGCTCGGCCCACGCCGGGGTCGCGAGCAGCAGGGCCAGGGCGAAGGCGATTACATATGGCATTGCGTCTCCGGTTGGTCGAAGCCGAGCGTGTCCAGCTCGGAGCGTTCATGCAGGAAGCCGGGCTGCGGCGAGACCGAGACGAGCGAGCGGGCGTCGGCCAGCAGCACGGGCTGGCGGAGCTGCCCGTCCCAGGGCCGGAAGGTGAGCGCAGCCCCCTTGTAGGCGGCCAGCTCGAAATCCGGGCCGCGCAAATAGGCCAGGATGCGCGCCGGATCGGCGCTGCCGCCGCGCGTGGCGGCCTCGCCGACCGCGCGGACCGCCATCCAGGCGCCGAAGTCCCGCGCCGTCATCGGGCGTCCCGCGCGCTTCAGCATGCGCAATTGCGGCTGCGTCGCGCCCCACTGCTCGAACGACCGCGCCCAGGCCGTGGGAAACAGCCCGTGCGTGCCCGCCACCGGCCGGGGCTCCGTCGTGCGATAGGCCAGGTCGTCGCCGAACGCCCCGGCGGTATCGACCACCACCAGCACGTCGTAGGTGACCCCTTGGGTGAACCGCGCCGCCTCGGCTGCGATCGAGACGTGCCCGGTGTCGGTGCGCTGCGCCCCTTGATCGAGCGTCCAGGGCTTGTCCGCCACGACCTTCAGGCCGAACTTGCGTGCGGCCCGGCGCATCGCCTCGGCGTAGTCGCGGTCCTCCGGCTGCAGCCCCACCGCGAGCATCAGGTTGCGCCACCGCTTGACCGCCAGGAACTGCATCAGCGCGTCCGCCAGCATGGCGCGGCTCGGCAGCATGTGCAGCACGTTGCGCCGGCAGTCCTGGCCGCGCAACCGGTCATCCTCCGCCGTAGCATTCAGGATCAGCGCGTCGCGCGCCTCCGGAAGGTCCGCCACCCGCAGCAGCGCCGCCGCGGGCATTTCTGCGACGATCAACCGCTGCCCGGCGGCGAGCAGCGCCCGCGCCGCCTCAATTGCGCCGTCTTCCGTGGTGGCTTCCACCTCCTTCAGCCGCCACTCCTGCAGCAGCAGGCGCCCGGTGGTGCGGTTGTCCTCCATCGCCATCTGAGCGCCCTGCACGCCCTCGTCCGTCGGCGGTGGGTCGAGCAGGCTCGTTGGCACCACGGCCGGCACGGCAAGCCGGAGGTAGGCGAGCTCGACCACTACGCCCTGCGCGCGGCTCTGCGGCGCCCAGGTAAGGTAAATTGTAAGACACATGGCGAGCAGGCAAGCCGCGCGTCGCGCGAATCCCATGCGGTCCCTCTCCCTCGGCGTCGTGGCCCCCCGGCGTCATGCCATAGGCCCGCGCCTGGTTTCTGCTATGCTTTTGCCGTGACGCTTCCATCTTGTCACTCATCAAGCACTACCTTGGCCATCGGGGGGAGACTGCAATGCGATCCATATGCCTCGCAGCGGCGTGGCTGCTGTGCGCCATGCCCGCCTGGGCGGCCGACCCGAGCATCGCGGTGTTCGACATGGAGTTCGTCAACACCTCCCCCGCCCCGGACACGCCGGAGGAGCTGGCGCGGCTGAGCGCCCTGAGCGGGCAACTGCGCGAGTTGCTGGCCAAGCCGGGCCGCTACGAGGTGGTGGACACGGCGCCTGTGCGCGACAAGATCGCCCACGGTCCTAGCCTGCGCACCTGCAACACCTGCGCGGTCGATGCGGCCCGCACCCTGGGCGCGGACCTCGCCGCCCATGGCTGGGTGCAGAAGGTCAGCAACCTGATCCTGAACGTGAACCTCTCGGTCGAGGACGTCGCCACGGGGCGCCAGGTGTATGGAGGCAGTGTGGACATCCGCGGCAACACCGACGAGTCCTGGCGCCGCGGCATGCGCTACCTGATCGAGGAGCAGATGTTCCGCGACGGGACCCGGCCGGGAAGCCACCCGTGACGCTGGGCCGGCGCGCGGCGCTCGCCGCTCCCGCCCTGCTGCTCGCCCGGCCCGTTTACGCGCAGCCTGGGCGCGCGCAGCCCGCCGTGCGCGTCGGCACGCTGCGCTTCGGCACGCTCACGTGGGAGCTGGACGTCGCCCGCACGCACGGTCTGGCGCCCGGCGTCGCCATCGAGCCGGTGGAGTTCGCCGCCGCCCAGGCGACCCAGCTCGCGCTCCAGGCGGGGCGAGTGGACGCCGTGCTGCTGGACTGGACCTGGGTGGCGCGGCAGCGCGCCGCTGGCGCCGACTGGACCTGCGCGCCCACCTCCGCCGCCGCCGGCGCGGTCGTGGCGCCGCAGGACTCGCCGGTGCGCACGCTCGCGGACCTGCCGGGCCGCCGGCTCGGCATCGCCGGCAGCCCGCTCGACAAGAGCTGGCTGATCCTGCGCGCCCACGCCCGTCAGAGCCTCGGCGTGGACCTCGACAGCGCCGTGCAGCGCAGCTTCGGCCCGCCGCCGCTGCTCGCGGAGCTGCTGTCCTCCGGCCGGCTCGACGCGACGCTGACCTACTGGCCGTTCTCCGCCCGCGCCGAGGCATCCGGGATGCGCCGCGTGCTGTCGGTGGAGAGCATGGTGCGCGCACTCGGCATCGACGCGCCCGTGCCCTTCGTGGGCATGGTGTTCTCCGAGGACTGGGGACGCGCCAACCGCCCGGCGCTCGATGGCCTGCTGCGGGCGCTTTCCGGCGCGCGCGACGTGCTGGCCCGCTCGGACGCGGAATGGGCACGCCTGGCTCCCATCACGGGCGCCGCCGGCCCCAAGGAGCTCGCGGCGCTCGCGGCCTGGTATCGCGCGGGCACGGTCCCGCCCGGCGACGCGCCGCTGCAGGCCGCCGCCCGGCTGTTCGCGCTGCTGGCCGAGATTGGCGGCCCGGCGCTCGTCGGCCCCGCGCAATCGCTGCCGCCGGGCACGTTCTGGGCCTGATTTGACTCGGGAGAGGTTCGACCACCGCGCAGCTGCCGCCCGCGCGTTGTCCGTGCTCGGCCTCGTCCTGCTGTGGGAAGGCGCCGGGCGGCTGGCCGAGAGCCGGCTGCTGCCGCCCGCCTCCACCGTGATCGCGTTCCTGGCGCGGGAGGCCGCGTCGGGCGCGCTCGCGGTCAACCTGGGCGCCACGCTGTTCCGCGTCGCCTGCGCCTTCGCTGTCGCCATGCTGCTCGGCTCCCTGCTGGGCCTGGCCATGGGCGCGTGGCGCCGGCTGGACCTCATGCTGGACGCCGCGGTGACGGCGCTGCTGGCCGCCCCCGCGCTGGTCGTGCTGGTGCTGATCTACGTGTGGTTCGGACTGAGCGACGCCTCCGCCATCGCCGCGGTCGCGCTGACCAAGCTGCCCAACACTGCCATCACGGTGCGGGAAGGCACCCGCGCGCTCGACCGCAATCTCGCGGAGATGGCGCGCAGCTACCGGGTCGGCCGGTGGGCCACCCTGCGGCACGTGGTGCTGCCACAGCTCGGACCCTACCTGTTCGCCGCCGCGCGCTCCGGCCTCGCGCTGATCTGGAAGATCGTGCTCGTCGCCGAGCTGCTCGGCCGCAACGACGGCGTGGGCTTCCAGATTCAGGTGTATTTCCAGCTCTTCGACATCACCGGCATCCTGGCCTACACGCTCGCCTTCATCCTGGTCGTGCAGACCCTGGAATGGACGGTGCTGCAACCGCTGGAGCGGCGGGCCAACCGGTGGCGATAGAGCATCATCCGACCAAATGGGATCACCGTTGGATAAAGATGCTCGTAAAAACAAAGGCTAGAGCGTGATGCATGCTCCTATCAGCACGAATCATGCTCCAGTGCTCGATCTGGATATCCGCCGCAAATGGGTCGGGCGCGGTGCGGCGCGGCGGCTGGTGCTGGACGGCGTGCGGCTGCAGGTCGCGGCCGGCGAGATCGTGGCGCTCGTCGGCCCCTCCGGCTGCGGCAAAACCACGCTGTTGCGCATTGCCGGCGGACTCGACATGCGCTTCGAGGGGACGATCAGATGGGCCGGCGGCACGAACGCCGGGATCGGCACCGTGTTCCAGGAGCCGCGTCTGCTGCCGTGGCGCACCGTGCGGGAGAACCTGGTGCTGGTCCGCCCGCCCGACCCGGCGGAGGCCGACGCGCTGCTGCGCACGCTGGGCATCCCCGAGCTGGCCGGCGCCTACCCGCCCGCGCTGTCCGGCGGCCAGGCCCGGCGCGTCGCCATCGCCCGCGCCTTCGCCATCCGTCCCTCGCTGGTGCTGCTGGACGAGCCGTTCGTCTCGCTCGACGCCGCCACGGCCGCTGCCAGCCGCGAGGTGCTGCTGGCGGCCTGGCGCGAGCGCCGCTGCGCCGCCGTGCTCGTCACGCACGACATGGCGGAGGCCGAGGCGCTGGCCGACCGCGTCGTCACCCTGTCGAGCGGGCCGGCCCGCGTGGTGGGCGAGACCGCCGTCTCGTCGCCGCGCCGCTACTTCAGGGTTTCGAGATAGGCAATGACGTTGGCCCGTTCGGTGTCGTTCTTGAGGCCGGCGAAGATCATCTTGGTGCCGGGCACCACCTCGCGCGGGGCAATCAGGTACTTGTTGAGGTGCTCGGGGTCCCAGGTCACGTCGTAGGCCTTCATCGCCGGCGAGTAATTGAACGACGCCACCGACGCCGAATGCCGGCCGACGATGCCGTGCAGGCTGGGGCCGATCTTGTTCACCCCGGGCGCCACCGCGTGACAGACCGCGCACTTGTTGAACGCCGTCTTGCCCGCGACCGGGTCGCCGTCGGCCCAGGCGGACCCCGCTCCCAGCATCATCGCCAAACCCGCCGCGACCCCTAGACCAAACCGCATCGCATCCTCTCCTTCTGCCGGCGCACGACCCGGCGCCGCTCCGCTGGCATAACGCCCGCGATACGGCGAACGATCCCCGCGCCGCCACGATTTCCCGGAATCAAGAGGGCCGCTACCCCGGCGCCGCGGCGGGCCGCATGCTCAGCGTGAGGCCCGCCGCGATCAGCCCGATGCCGGCGGCGTGGTAGATGTGGAACGTCTCGCCCAGGAACAGCACCGCCATGCCTGATCCCAACGCCGGCATCACGTGCAGGTACTGCCCTGCCCGCCCGGCGCCGATCAGCTCTACCCCGCGGTTGAAGCAGAGATAGGCGAGGAAGGAGGGGAACACCGCAGTGTAGCCGATCGCCAGCCAGGCCGGGAGGCTGTGGTGCAGGACGGCGCCGGACCGCTGCTCCAGCACGAGCAGCGGCAGGAGCAGCACCGAGCCCACCGCGAAGGTGGCGGCGAGGAAGCTGAACGGATGCACCGCCGGGCGCCGCCGCAGCAGCGCGGAATAGACGGCGTACGACACCACCGCCGCCAGCACCATCGCGTCCCCCGGATTGAGCCGCAGGTGCAGGAACGTATCGAGCGAGCCGCGCCCGGCGATGACCAGCACGCCCACCAGCGACACCATTATGGCCGCGACCTGCAGCGGCGCCGGCCGCTCGCCGAACAGCGCGAACGCTGCCACCAGGATGCACAGCGGCATGGCCGACTGCATCAGCAGCGCGTTGATCGCGGTCGTGTGGTGCAGTCCGGTATAGACGAGCGTGTTGAACGCGGCCACGCCCAGTCCGCCGTAGATTAGCACCAGCCACCGCGCCCGCCACAGCGCCCGCGCGTCCCACCGCAGGTGCGGCCAGGCGAACGGCAGCACGATCAGCAGCGCGCCGGTCCAGCGAAGCACCGCCAGCAGCACCGGCGGCACCAGGTCCACCACCGCGCGGCCGATGACGAAGTTGCCTGACCAGAACAGCGCCGTCAGCACCAGCAGCGCCGGCGCGTTGCCCCATAGCCGGGTCACAGATGCCGGTCGAGGAACGCCGCGACGGCCGCATAGACGCGCCGCTTGTCCTCGGGCCTGATGAAGCCGTGCCCGGCGTAGCCGAATGTCTCGTACTCCACCGACGCCCCTCGCGCCCGCAGCGCCGCCACGATCTGCTCGCTCTCGCCGATCGCCACGCGCGGGTCGCGCTCCCCGTGCAGCACGAGCAGCGGGCAGGCGATCCGGCCGGCATGGCGCAGCGGCGAGATGCGGTCGAACAAGGCGCGGTACCGCACGGGGTCGCCGTATTCATCCGCGCGATGCGCCCGCCGCCACGGCCCGGTGCTGGCGAGCAGGGTGATGAAATCCGCGATGCCGTAGAGGTCGATCGCCGCGCGCCACAGCTCCGGGTGCTCCGTGATGGCCGCCAGCACCATATAGCCGCCGTAGCTCTGGCCCATGGCGGCGATGCGCACCGGGTCGATGCCGGGCTGGGCCGCCAGCCAGCGCCCGCCGGCAGCGAGGTCGCTCACGGAGTCGAGCCGACGCTCGCGGTCGTCGCTCTCCATCGCCGCCCGGCCGTAGCCTGTGCTGCCCCGCACGTTGGGCATCAGCACGGCGTAGCCGAGCGCGAGCAGCATCTGCATGTCCGGCCGGAACGCGGCGCGCGTCTGCGACGCCGGGCCGCCATGCACCCACACCACGGCGGGGTGCCCGGCGGCCGGCACGGGACCGGGCGGCACGGCGAGCCAGCCCGGGATGCGCCGTCCGTCGAAGCTCTCCCACTCCACGAGCGCGAACTCCACGCAGCCCGGCGGCGCTTCCGGCTGCCACACGGGCCGCGCGCCGTCCTTGTCCCACAGCCATAGCGAGGCCGGCCGCGTCGGCCCGGCGTACGCGAAGGCAAGCGTCGCGCTGTCCGGCGACCACGCCGGGTCGGAAGCCAGGCCCGGCGGCAGGTCCACCACCGGCTGCTCGGCCCCCACGGCGCCGACTCGCAGCACGCCGTAGCCGCGGTCATTCTCGACGGTGGCGAGGGCCGTCCCGTCCGGCGAGAGCGACCACGCTTCCACGTCGCGTCCCTCCGGCGCGTGCAGCGTCTCCATGGCGCCGGTCGCGGGGTCGATGCGGCACAACGCCATGAAGTCGCGGCCACCCGCGTCGGTCAGGCCGATCAGCGCCTCGCCGTCCGGCGCCCAGCGCAGGCTGGCGTAGCGCGCGGCGCCCTGCCGCGGCATCTCCCGCGCCTCGCCCGTCGCGGTGTCGAGGATCACCGGCCGCTGGTCGCCCGAGTTGCGGTCCACCACCGCGATCAGGCGCCCATCCCTGGGATGCCAAGCGCCCGCCGCCGTCTCGTGCGTGCCGTGCCACAGCGTGCGGCGGTGGCCGGTCGCGATGTCCATAATCTGCACGTCGAGATGCGCCTCGTCGCGGCCATTGGCCGCGAGCGCGATCTGCGCGCCGTCCGGCGACCAGGAGCCGAACGCGTGAATGACGCCGGGCTCGGCCGTCAGCGGGCGCGTGGCGTCGCCGTCCAGCAGCCATAATTGCTGCCTCTCGTCCCCACCGGCGTCGATGCCATACACGATCCGGTCGTCCCCCGGCGCGCGGCGCAGGAAGGCGACGCGCTCGTCGTGGTGCGTCAACTGCCGCGCTGCGCCGGTGTGGAGGTCGAGCGCCCAGACCTGGGCGAGGCCGGGTCCGCGCAGGTGGAACAGGGTCCGCCCGTCGCGGGAGAACGCGGGGGCGGATGCGGCGTCGACGCCGGCGTAGAGGTCTGGATCAGGGTGCATGCTGCGAGCATAGGCGGGGCGGCCGGGTTGAGGAAACCGGCCGCGAACCCATGTATCGAAGCAAGCGAGAGGCGCCCGATGGACCTTCTGAAGAAGCTCGAGATCCTGGCCGACGCCGCGAAATACGACGCCTCCTGTGCCTCCAGCGGCACGGAGACGCGCAGCTCCGCCGGCGAGGCGGCCGGCATCGGCAGCACCGAGGGCATGGGCATCTGCCACGCCTACGCGCCGGACGGTCGCTGCATCAGCCTGCTGAAGATCCTGCTGACCAATAGCTGCATCTACGACTGCCTCTACTGCATCAACCGCCGCAGCTCGAACGTGCGGCGCGCGCGGTTCACGCCGGAGGAGGTCGTCAAGCTCACCCTCGGCTTCTACCGCCGCAACTGCATCGAGGGCCTGTTCCTAAGCTCCGGCATCATCAGCAGCCCGGACTACACGATGGAGCAGGTCGTCCGCGTGGCGAAGCTGCTGCGCGAGGAGCACGGCTTCCGCGGCTACATCCATCTCAAGACGATCCCCGACGCCTCGCCCGAGCTGATGGCCGAGGCCGGGCGCTACGCCGACCGGCTCAGCATCAACGTGGAGCTGCCGACGGAGGAGGGCCTGACCCGGCTCGCCCCAGAGAAGGACCTGCCCGGCATCCGCCGCAGCATGGGCCGCATGCGGGTCCGCATCGACGAGGCGCGGGCGGAGAAGCGCGCGCCCCGCTTCGCGCCGGCCGGGCAGAGCACGCAGATGATCGTCGGCGCCGACGCCAGCTCCGACCGCTCGATCCTCGACCTCAGCACCAACCTCTACAGTTCCTACGGCCTGAAGCGCGTCTACTACTCCGCGTTCAGCCCCATCCCCGACGCGAGCAGCGCCTTGCCGCCGCAACGGGCGCCGCTGTTGCGCGAGCATCGGCTGTACCAGGCGGACTGGCTGCTGCGGTTCTACGGCTTCAGGGCCAAGGAGCTGACCACGGACGCCGCGGGCAACCTCGATCTGTCGATGGACCCCAAGCTGGCCTGGGCGCTGCAGCACCGCGAGGAATTCCCGGTCGATGTGAACACCGCGACGCGGGAGCAGATGCTGCGGGTGCCCGGCATGGGCGTGAAGTCGGTGGACCGGCTGATCCAGGCGCGCCGCCACCGCCGCCTGCGCATGGACGATCTCGCCCGGCTGCGGCTGCCGATGGCCAAGGTGGCGCCCTTCGTCGTCGCCGCCGGCCACCAGCCCGGCGGCCTGCTCGATAGCGCCCGGCTCAGCCAGCGCCTGGTGCCCAAGGCGCAGCAGATGCAGCTCGCGCTTTGAGATCGGTCGTCCTCGCCCACGAGGTCGATTGGAGCGGCTGGCGCGGCGCCGCCCGCGCCCTCGCCGTCGAGGGCGTGCCGCCCGAGGAAATCGTATGGTCCGTGCGCGAAGCGGACGATCTGTTCGCCGGCAGCCCCGAGGACGCGCCCGCGCCCCAGCCCTCGGGCGGCTTCACCGTGCCGCGCGCCCTGGTCGAGCTCGCCGAGACCGCCATCCAGGCGCGCGACCCCGAGCGCTTCGCCCTGCTCTATCGCCTGATCTGGCGCGCCAACCGGGGCGAGAAGCACCTGCTGGAGATGGTGACGGACCCGGACGTGCAACGCGTGCAGCACCTGGCCGCCTCCGTCCGGCGCGACACGCACAAGATGCGCGCCTTCGTCCGCTTCCGCGAGGTCGCCGAGCCAGAGGGCACGCGCTACGTGGCCTGGTTCGAGCCGGAGCACTACATCGTTGAGGCCAACGCGCCGTTCTTCGTGCGCCGCTTCGCGACCATGGTCTGGTCGATCCTGACGCCCTACCGCAGCGCGCACTGGAACGGCGAGGAACTCCGCTTCGCCCCCGGCGCATCGCGCGCCGACGTGCCGGACGACGACGCGCTCGAAGCCTACTGGCGCGCCTACTACAGCAGCATCTACAACCCGGCCCGGCTGAAGATCGGCGCCATGCAGTCCGAGATGCCGCGCAAGTACTGGCGCAACCTCCCCGAAGCTGCCGCGATACCTGAACTGATCCGCACGGCCGCCGGCCGGGTGGACGCCATGGTGGAGCAGCCTGTGTTCTCAGACCCACGCCCGCCCAGCCCGAACCTGCCGGCGCCGCACATCGCCAAGCAGCTCCCGGACAACGCCACCCCCCTGCATCGCGCCGCGCACGAGGCCGAGGGCTGCCGCCGCTGCCCGCTCTGGGAGCCGGCGACCCAGGTGGTGTTCGGCGAGGGCCCGGCCGACGCGCGCATCCTGATGATCGGCGAGCAGCCCGGCGACCAGGAGGACCTGGCCGGCCGCCCCTTCGTCGGCCCCGCCGGGCAGATGCTGAACCGCGCCCTGGAGGAAGCCGGGGTGGACCGCCGGACGGTCTACGTCACCAATGCCGTCAAGCACTTCAAGTTCGTGCCGCGCGGCAAGCGGCGCATCCACGAGAAGCCCAACACCAGCGAGATCAACGCCTGCCGCTTCTGGCTCGACTTGGAGCGGGCCGAGATCAAATCGGCCCTCACCGTCATGCTGGGCGCGACCGCCGCGCGCGCCGTGCTGGGCCGTGCGGTCACGATCTCGCGCGAACGGGGCCAGCCGATCCCGCTCGCCGGCAATACGCAGGGGTTCGTGACGGTGCACCCGTCCTACCTGCTGCGCCTGCCGGACGAGGATTCGAAGGCGCGGGAATACGCCGCCTTCGTCGCCGACCTCCGGCGCGTGGGCGAGCTGGCGGCCTGACGACGCAACCGACGCCGCGAGCAGACGTTGGCGGCGGGACACGAGCAAGGGAGCGCCCGATGAGCCAAGCCAAGACGACGACCGACCACAACGAGATCAAGAAGTGGATCGAGGCCCGCAAGGGGCGCCCCACCGTGGTCAAGGGCACCGAGGGCAAGGATGGCGAGGGCATCCTGCGCGTCGATTTCCGCGAACCCGACGACAAGCTTGAGGAGATCGGTTGGGACGAGTTCTTCGAGACGTTCGAGGACCGCAAGCTCGCCTTCCTGCACCAGGACAAGACGGCCGACGGCCAGCCGAGCCGGTTCTTCAAGTTCGTGCATAGGGAGGAGTAGCGCCAGCAGGCTCCGCTCGCGTTTCACTCACCAGCTGTAGCCTGACCGCCGGCCGTCAGCCCCGCCGGCGCCGCGCCTCCACCGCCAGGCACAGGATCTCGAACAGCACCGATGCCCCGTGGAACGCCGTCAGCCCGCCCAGGTCGAATGGAGGCGACACCTCCACCAGGTCGGCGCCCACCACGTCCAGCCCCATCAGCCCGCGCATCATGCGCAGCGCCTCTATCGTGCTGAGCCCGCCCGCCTCGGGCGTGCCGGTGCCCGGCGCCCACACCGGGTCGAGGCTGTCGATGTCGAACGACAGGTAGCAAGGCCCGCTGCCGGCCACGCGAAGCGCCTCCTCCACCGCCCAGCGCCAGCCGCGGTCCTGCACCTCGTCCATCGGCATCACCCGCATGCCGACCTGCTCGCTGTACTCCCACATGCCGCCGGGGACGGTGCTGGTGCCGCGCAGGCCGATCTGGATCGTGCGCGCCGGGTCGATCAGCCCTTCCTCCACCGCGCGGCGGAACGGCGCGCCGTGGTGGAAGCGCGATCCCATGTAGTCGTCCCCGGTGTCGCCATGCGCGTCGATGTGCACCAGCCCGAGCGGCCGCGAGGCGGCAACCGCGCGCAGGATCGGCAGCGTCA
>JBBSIT010000018.1:0-16511 GCA_038231995.1 Acetobacterales bacterium
CTGGAAGGCCATCGCCGCGCCGCCGCCCTGCGGTTGGAGCGCCAGCAGCTCTCCCTCGCCAGGCATGATTCAATATCATGATCCAAGATATGGATCACTCTGAACCAAGTCGGACTTGGACGGCCATCGCCTCCGTTCACTAGGGTTCTCTCGGCGGAGAGTGCCGCCCACCTGCAGGGGAGTGCATGTCCAATGCCTATTCATCGGCGCAGTCTTCTCGCGGGCTCGGCGGCATTGGGGATGGCGCCCGTCCTCGGCCGGGCGGCACGGGCCCAGGGCGCTCCGGGCGGCGCCCTTGAGGGCAGCGTGGTCATCCGCACCACCGGCGGCGCGTTCGAGCAGGCGTTGAAGCGCAACTTCTTCGATCCGTTCACCAAGGCGACGGGCGTCCGCGTGGTCCCGTTCGTGGCGTCGTACGGCGACATGATGGCCAAGGCCACCGCCATGGAAACGGCCGGCCGGGTCGAGTGGGACATCATCTCGCCGCAGTACTACGAGCTGTCGAAGCTCTCGAACCTGCTGACCGATCTCGGCGATTGCAGCGCCATGCCGAACGTCGCAGCGCAGGGCGTGCCCAACGCCTGCGGGCGCTACGGGGTGCTCTACGTCGTGGGCGGCCAATTCCTCGCCTACAACCCCGAAGTGTTCCGCAATGACAAGCCAGCCTCCTGGGTGGATTTCTGGAACGTGGACAAGTTCCCCGGCCAGCGGGCTCTGCCGAATACCGGCAGCCCCTGGGCGACGCTGATCGCAGCCCTGGTGGCGGATGGCGAGGAGCCGGCCAAGCTGTTCCCGCTCGATCTCGACCGCGCCTTCGCCAAGCTGGACCAGATCAAGCCGCACGTCGCGGTGTGGTGGCGCACCGGTGCGCAGAGCCAGCAGGTCATGCGCTCAGGCAACGCGGTGATGTCGCTGATGTGGAGCGGCACGGCGTACGACGCCAAGAAGCAGGGCGTTCCGCTGGACTGGAGCTGGACCAACGCTGTTGCCGATTTCGGTGCCTGGGCCATCTTGAAGGGCGCGCCGCACCCGAACGCCGCCCGCGCCTTCATCGATTTCTACATGAGCAACCCGGAGGCGCACGGCGCATTCTCCCGGGAGATGGGCTACACCACGTCGAGCCGCGCCGGGCAGGCATTGCTGACGCCCGCGGAGAAACAGGAACTGGGCGCCGACCCGGCGACGGCGCAGCAGATCATCAGCCCGAACGCCGACTGGCTGGAGCAGTACCGCGCGTCCACGCTGGAGCGCTGGAACAAGTGGATCTCGGCCTGATCCCAGGGATCAGGCTAGCATCCGGTCGAGCGCGTCCCGCGTCTTGTAGTAGCCGCCGACGGCGGGCAGGAACCAGGGCTCGCCGGAGTAGCCCGGCCTGGCAGGGAAGGGCAGCCCGTCCAGCCCGCATTGCTGGTCGGCGCCGGAGATGATCTTCTCCGCGGATTGCAGGCCGAGGTAGCTCATCATCGCCACGCCGCTGCCCTGGCAGCCCGCCGCGTAGTGGATGCCGTCGTGGACGCCCATGTGCGGCAGCCGGTCGAAGGTGAAACACACCATGCCCTTCCAGCAATGCGTCACCCGGAAGGGCGCGAGCTGCGGCCAGACCTCGCACATGAACCGGTGCAGGATGGGCGTGGCTGCCTTCTCGCCAATATCGCGGAACTTGGCCCTGCCCGCGAAGATGACGCGCTTGCGGTCCGGGGTCAGCCGGAACGCGAATAGGGACCGTTTGGTGTCGCCGCACATGCGGTTCGTTGGCAGCACCCGGGCCACCACCTCCGGCGGCAGTTCCTCCGTCGTGATCATGTAGGCCGTCACGGGCACGATGCGCCGGCGCACATAGGGATCCACCCCCGGGCTGAAAGCGCCGGTATAGGCGTTGGTGGCGACGAAGACCTGCCCGGCGCGCAGGTCGCCGCGCGCGGTGCGCAAGGTGAAATCGCCCGGCCCGCCCTCGATGGCGCGCACCTCGGCCTGGCCGACCACCTTGGCGCCCGCTGCGTCGGCCAGGCGCCAGAAGGCGCGGTGCAGCTTGGCCGGATGCAGCCCGCCGGACTCCTCCACGGCGAGGCCGCCATGGTAGAACGGGCTGTCGCCGATCTCGGCCGCCTGCTCCGCGCGGGGCACGACCCGGGCGTGGTAGCCGAAATGGCGCTGCAGGTCGTCGGCCCGGCGCTGCAACCCCGCGTATGCCTTCGGGCTGTGTGCGCCGGTGAAGCGGCCGGTATCGGCGTAGTCCACCTCCAGCCCCTCATCCCGGATCAGCGCCTTGAGATGCGTGAAGGACTCGTAGCCGGTGCGGCGTATCCTGGCGCCCTGCTCGGCGCCGAGCTTCCTGTCCACGTCCGCGGGGATCTTCAGCCCGCCGCCCACCATGCCGTGGTTGCGGGAGCTGGCGCCGTAGCCGGGATCGCGGGCGTCCAGGACGGTGACGCTCAGCCCGTGCTGCCCCAGGCGCCGCGCCGCGGAAAGGGCGCAGTAGCCGCTGCCGACGACCGCCACATCGGTCTGCGCCGGCATATCGTCGTGCGAGGCTGCGGGCGGCACCTGGTCCCACCAGTAAGGCCGGGGCTTCCAGTCAGGGTGCAGGCACGCCACACGATCCATCACGTCCTCCGGGTAGAGCGCCCGAGGCTAGCCGTGCCCGACGATGCCCGTCCAAGTCCGTTATTGAGCCTCGCGATCCATATCCTGGATCGACGGGGGATTGATCCCGAGCCTGCGCACGCAGTCCAGCAACGGCGGCAGCGCCGGGTTGTCGTTGGCCCGGCGCCAGGCGACATGCAGCTCGATCGCCGCGTGCGGCGGCAGCGCGATCGGCAGGAAGGCGACATCCGGCGGCGCGAAGCGCCGGGCCGATTCCGGGACCAGCGCCGCACCCAGCCCTGCGTCGACCATGGCCAGCACGGAATACGGCATGCCCACGTGCTGCACGATGTCCGGCGCGACGCCGGTCTGCTGGAACAGCCCAGTCAGCAGGTCGAAGAAGGAGCGCGCGTCGTCCGGGGAATACATGACGAACGGGTGGCCGTGCAGGTCATGGACCGAGAGGCGCTTGCGCCGGGCCAGCGCATCGTCCCGATGCACGACGAGCTGCAACGCCTCGCGGTGGATCAGCTCCGCATCGAGCTCCGGGCGGCTCACGGGCGGGCGCAGGATGCCGAGGTCGAGCTGCCCGGTCAGCAGCCGCTGCACCTGGTCCGTGGACAGCATCTCCCGCAGCACGAGCGCGATGCCGGGGTGCTCGGACCGCGTGATCGCCACCAGACGCGGCACCAGCCAGACCGCCCCCAGCGCGGTGAAGCCCAGGGACACTGCGCCGAGCTTGCCGCGCTCGGCCAGCCGGGCCGTGGTCACGGCCGTCTGCGCATGCCGCAGCAGGGACCGCACCTCGTTCAGGAAGGCGCGACCGGCCGGGGTCAGGTGGACGAAGCGGTTGGTGCGGTCCAGCAGTTGCACGCCGACACTGGCTTCCAGCATCTGGATCTGCCGGCTCAGCGGCGGCTGGGTAATGTTCATGCGGGTGGCAGCACGCCCGAAATGCAGCTCCTCCGCCACGGCGACGAAGCAGCGGAGCTGATAGAGCTCAAACACGGGGAACGCCAAAATGGGGAGCGCCGATGCGGGAACTGGATCGCTCGCGCCAATCTCGGACTTGGACGCGCATCGCTGCCGCCTCCTACACTCTCGAACGGCCAGCGTGGAGAAGCATCGTGACCAACTCCGTCGTCGTCACCGCCTACCGCCAGAAGACCCCTGGCTCCGAGCGCCTGGCGCAGGAGGCGCAGGAGCTGTTCCCCAACGGCGTGACGCATGACAGCCGCATCCTCGAACCATACGGCATCTTCGTCGAGCGGGCACAGGGTCCGCACAAATGGGACGTGGACGGCAACCGCTACGTGGACTACTCCGGCGGGCACGGCGCGCTGCTGCTGGGGCACAACCATCCCGAGATCGCCGACGCGACGGCGCGGGCGTTGAGCGGCGGCACGCATTACGGCGCCAACCACCCGGCCGAGATACGCTGGGCCCAGGCGGTCAAGCGGCTGTTCCCCTCGGCCGAGCGCGTCCGCTTCACTTCGTCGGGCACGGAAGCGACGCTGATGGCGGTGCGCCTCGCGCGCGCCTTCACCAGGCGGCGGCTGCTCCTGCGGTTCCGCGGCCATTTCCACGGTTGGCACGACCAGGTGACGTCCGGGTACACCTCGCATTTCGACGGTGCGCCGACCCTCGGCGTGCTGCCGGCCGTGGCCGAGCAGTCCGTGCTGCTCGACCCCGGCGACATCGCGGGCGTCCGGGCTGCCCTCGCCGGGCGGCACGACGTGGCGGCGGTGATCCTGGAGCCCACTGGCTCCTCCTTCGGCCAGGTGCCGCTCTCCGCCGCCTTCGTGCAGGAACTGCGGGCCGAGACGGAGCGGGCCGGCGTCCTGCTAATCCTGGACGAGGTGGTGACCGGGTTCCGGGTCAGCGCGGGCGGGGCGCAGGCGGCATACGGCGTGCGCCCGGACCTGACCAGCCTTGCCAAGATTCTCGCGGGCGGGATGCCCGGCGGCGCCGTGACAGGGCGCAAGGATATCCTGGACCTCCTGGACGTAGCGGAGTCGCGCCGCGCCGGGCGGGAGAAGATTCAGCATCAGGGCACCTACAACGCCAACCCCGTCTCCGCCGCCGCCGGCGCTGCAGCACTTGAGATCATCGAGGCGACCGATCCCGGCAACCAGGCGGACGAGACCGCTTCCCGGCTGCGGGACGGCCTGAACGCGGCGATCGAGGACGAGGGCCTGCCCTGGGTGGTCTACGGCACGTCCTCGGGCTTCCACACCTTCCTGAACCCGGACGGGCTGCCGATCGGTCCCGGCCGGTTCGACCCGCAGGACCATGACTATCACGCACTGAAGGCGCAGCCGGCGGAACTGGCGCACAAACTGCGCCTGGCCATGCTGGTCAACGGCGTGGACCTGAACATGCGGCTCGGCGGCTTCCTGTCCGCGACCCATGCGCCGGAGGACATCGCCCACACGGTTGACGCCTTCGCGGAGGCGATCTGCATGGTGCGGCGGGAAGGTGAACTGCCCGCCTAGAGGATCGCTCCGGCAATGGGGTATCGCGACATGACAGGGAGCTCGACACCGATGCGCCTCATCAACCGACGTGACGTCCTTGCCGGGGCCGGCGCACTGGGCGCGGCCCCATTTCTCGGCCCGATGGCGGCCCGGGCCGACGAGAAGCTGGAGAGCACGGTCGTCATCCGCACGACGGGTGGCGCGTTCGAGCAGGCGCTCAAGCGCAATTTCTTCGATCCGTTCTCCCGGGCCACCGGCGTGCGGGTGATCCCGATCTCCGCCTCCTACACCGAGATGTGGGTCAAGGCCGCCGCCATGCAGGCCGCTGGCCGGGTCGAGTGGGACATCGTGGCGCCCGAGTTCACCGAACTCGAGAACTACGCGCGCATGCTGGAGGATCTGGGCGACTGCAGCGCATTACCCAATGTCGCGTCAGAGGGCGTGCCCGGCACATGCGGCCGCTACGGCATCCTTTACCTGACCGGCGGCCAGTGCCTGACCTATGATCCCCGCGCTTTCCCCGACCGCAAGCCCGCCTCATGGGCAGATTTCTGGGACGTGGAGCGGTTCCCCGGGCGCCGGGCCCTGTCGAACACCGGCTATCCCTGGGTCAATCTCATGATCGCGCTGATGGCGGACGGGGTGGAGCCGTCCAAGCTGTTCCCGCTCGACCAGGACCGCGCCTTCCGCAAGCTGGACCAGATCAAGCCGCACATCGCGGCCTGGTGGCGCACTGGGGACCAGAGCCAGCAGCTCGTGCGATCCGGGGACGTGAAGATGCTGCTGATGTGGAGCGGCACCGCTTTCGCGGCCAAGCGGTCCGGCGTGCCGTTGGAATGGACCTATAACCAGGCCATCGCCTCCTTCGGGGCCTGGTCCATCCTGAAGGGCGCGCCGCACCCGAACGCGGCCCGCGCGCTGCTGAACTTTTACATGGCGAACCCCGAGGCGCACGCCGCCTTCGGCCGGGAGATGGGCTACACCACGTCCAACCGCGTCGCGGCGTCCCTGCTGACGCCCGAGGAGAGGAAGGAGCTCGTCTCCAACTCCGAGATGGTGCAGGGCCTCGTGGTGCTGGATGCCGCGTGGTTGGAGGCCAACCGGGCATCCTCGCTGGAGCGGTGGAACCGTTGGCTCGCGTCGTGAGCAGCGCCATGCCGTCGGTAATGGCTACTTACCGCCGCGCGGACGTTGCCTTCGAGCGGGGCGAGGGCGCCTACCTGTTCGACACGCAGGGGCGGCGCTACCTGGATTTCATGGCCGGGGTGGCCGTCAGCGCGCTGGGGCATTGCCATCCCGCGCTGGTACAGGCCCTGACGGACCAGGCCGGCAAACTGTGGCACACCTCCAACCTGTTCCGCATTCCCGGCCAGGAGATCGTCGCCGGGCGCTTGGCCGAGAACAGCTTCGCGGAGCTCACCTATTTCTGCAACAGCGGCGCCGAGGCTATCGAGACCGGCCTGAAGCTGGTCCGGCGCTTCCATGCGGAGCGCGGCGAGGGGCACCGGCACCGGATCGTCACCACCGTGAACGGCTTCCATGGCCGCACCACGGGCGCCATCGCCGCTGGCGGCCAGGAGAAGCTGTTCGCCGGCTTTGGCCCGTTGATGCCCGGCTTCGATCGCGTGCCGTTCGGCGACGCCGATGCGACCGAGGCTGCCATCGGGCCGGAGACGGCCGGCATCCTGATCGAGCCCGTGCAGGGGGAGGGTGGGGTGCTGCCCGCGTCGCCCGACTACCTCCGGCGCCTCCGCGCGCTGGCCGATGCCCATGGGCTGCTGCTGTTCCTGGACGAGGTGCAGACCGGCGTCGGCCGCACCGGCCACCTGTTCGCGTACCAGGCGGCCGGGATCGAGCCGGATATCCTGGCGGCGGCGAAGGGGTTGGGCGCCGGGTTCCCGGTGGCGGCCTGGCGACGGCGCGAGTTGGCCGCGTGCTGACGCCGGGCATCCATGGCTCGACCTTGGGCGGCAATCCGCTGGCCATGCGCGTGGCGGCGACCGTGTTGGACCAGGTGCTGGCGCCCGGCTTCCTGGAGCATGTGCGGGTGATCGGCGACCGGCTGCATCAGGCGTTGGACGGGGTGGTAGCGCGGCATCCGGCCGTGTTCCGCGCGGCCCGAGGCGTGGGATTGATGCTGGGCTTGGAATGCGCGCTGCCCAACACCGTGGTGGCCGATGCGCTGCGGGCGGACGGGCTGCTTCTTGCCGGCGCCGGCGGCAACGTGCTGCGCGTGCTGCCGCCGCTCATCATCCAGGACGCGCACGTGCAGGAGGCAGTGGCGATCCTGGACCGCACGGCGAGCCGGCTAGAGGCGGAAGCGGCCGGGCAGGCGGCCGAGTAGCAAGATGGCCTACGGCATCACCGACGTGCTGACACCAGATTGGAAGCCGACCCCGTTATGGTGGGACGAGGCGCCGCTGGCGCCGGCCGATGCCCCGGTCCCGGAGACGGCCGAGGCGGCGGTGATCGGCGGCGGGTATTGCGGCCTGATGGCGGCGCTGACCCTGGCGCGCCATGGCGTGTCCGTGGTGGTGCTGGAAGCGGAGGACCCGGGCTTCGGGGCCAGCACCCGCAACCATGGCCATATCGGCGGCGGGGGCAAGCTGCCCGCCGGGCTGGACAAGCTGGTCGGCCCGGAGCGCGCACAGCTGATCAAGGAGGATGCGGTCCGCGCGACCGAGTTCGTGCGGGACCTGATCCGCGGCGAGGCGCTGGACGTGGACTACGCCCAGCGCGGCCGCTTCATCGCCGCCCATAGCCGGAAGGCGTTCGAGGGCCTGCTGCGCCGGGCCGAGACGTTCCGGTCCGACTTGGGCCTGACCGTCAACGTGGTGCAGGAACAGGAGCAGCGGAGCGAGATCGGCAGCGACTACTATTTCGGCGGCATCACGGTGGAGGAAGCGGCGGCGCTGCAGCCGGCCAAGCTCTATCGCGGGCTGCGCCGCCTGGCGGAAGCGGCCGGGGCGGTGGTCTGCGGCCGGGCGCGGGTGACGGGGATCGCCCACAAGCCCGGCGGCTACCGGTTGCAGACTGTGCGCGGCACCGTCGATGCCCAGACAGTGATTGCCGCGACCAACGCCTATACCGGCCCGGTGATGCCGGAGCTGCGCCGGCGCCTGATCCCGGTCACCGCCACCATGATCGCCACCGAGGAGCTGCCGCCCGAGGTGGCGCACGACGTCCTGCCGCGCAACCGCACCGGAGGCGACACCAAGCGGGCGCTCTATGCCTTCCGACGGTCGCCGGACGGGCGGCGCATCGTGTTCGCCGGGCGCGCCCGATTCCGCGAGATCGACGAGCGGGCGTCCTCACTCATCCTGCACCGCTTCATGTGCGAGGTCTGGCCGCAACTGGCGCCGTTCCGCATCTCGCACGGCTGGAAGGGCTATGTCGGCTTCACCTTCGATTTCCTGCCGCACATGGGCGACCAGGACGGGATCCACTACGCCGCCGGTTGCCAGGGCAGCGGGGTGACGACGATGACCTACCTGGGCCACCAGATCGCGCTGAAGATCCTGGGGCGGCAGGACCGGCCCTGCGGCTTCGACGGCGCCCGGTTCCCGACCCTGCCGACCTATACCGGCCGGCCCTGGTTCCTGCCGGCCGTGGGCGGATACTATCGGCTGCGGGACACGCTGGACCGGGCATTGTCCGGGCCGCCCGCGAGATAGAAGGCGCCCCGTGCGATCCAGGACATGGATCGTCGCCTGCAAAATCGGACTTGGACGCGCATGGTGCCTTGTCCCTAGGATTTGAAGCACTGATCCGTCCGCCACTCTTGCAGCGAGGCAATCCAATGGCACTGACGCGACGAAGCGTTCTTCTCGCACCGGCGGCGCTGGCCGCGATCCCGCTGGCCGGCCCGCGTGCCCGGGCGGAGGAACTGGAGAAGACCGTGGTGATCCTCACCACGGGCGGCGTGTTCGAGCAGGCGCTCAAGCGCAACTTCTTCGATCCGTTCACCCGGGCGACCAGCGTGCGCGTAGTGCCCGTAGCCGCGTCGGACGGGGACATGATGGCCAAGGCCGCCGCCATGCAGGCGGCCGGCCGGGTCGAATGGGACATCATCTCGCCGCAGTATGACGACCTGGAGAACCGGTCGAAATACCTGACCGACCTCGGCGATTGCAGCGCCATGCCCAACGTCGCGGCCCAGGGCGTGCCGGAGGCCTGCGGGCGCTACGGGGTGCTGTATGTGACTGGCGGCCAGGTCCTCGCCTACGATCCCCGGGCCTACCCGGACCGCAAGCCGCTGACCTGGGCGGATTTCTGGGACGTGAAGGGCTTCCCCGGCCGCCGGGCGCTGCCGAACACCGGCAATCCCTGGGCCAACATCGTGAACGCGCTGAGCGCGGACGGGGTGGAGCCCGGCAAGCTGTTCCCGTTGGACCTGGACCGCGCCTTCCGCAAGCTGGACGAGATCAAGCCGCATGTCGCGGTCTGGTGGCGCACCGGGGACCAGAGCCAGCAGCTGATGCGGTCCGGCGATGTGTCCATGTCGCTGATGTGGAGCGGCCGCGCCGTCGCCACCAAGCGGGAGGGCGTCCCGCTGGAATGGACCTACAACCAGGCCGTGGCCGATTTCGGCGCCTGGGCCATCCTGAAGGACGCGCCGCATCCCAAGGCCGCCCGCGCTTTCATCGACTTCTACATGACCAATCCGGAAGCGCACGCCGCCTTCTCCCGCGAGATGGGCTACATGACGCCGAATCGCGCGGCCGCAGCACTGCTGAGCCCGGAGGAGAAGCGGCTGCTCGTGGCCAGCCCGGAAACCTACAAGCAGATCATCCATCTGGACGCTGCCTGGCTCGAAGCCCACCGGGCCGAAGGGTTGGAGCGGTGGAACCGGTGGATCTCGGCGTGACTGCGGTGCTGGACGCGCCGGTCCGGGCGGGCGCCCCGGCCAGGGCAATACCCACGCGCGGCCTGAGCGTCGGGATCGCCGACGTCTGGAAGACCTACGGCGCCGTCACGGCCGTGGGTGGCGTGTCGCTGGAGGCCCGGGCCGGGGAGTTCGTCTCCTTGCTCGGCCCGTCTGGCTCCGGCAAGACGACGCTCCTGATGATGCTGGCCGGGTTCGAGCAGCCGCAATCCGGCCGCATCACGGTCGGCGACCGCGACATCACCCGCGTGCCGCCGAACAAGCGGGACATCGCCATGGTGTTCCAGCGCTACGCCCTGTTCCCTCACAAGACGGTTGCAGAGAACATTGCCTTTCCCCTCCGCATGCGCGGTGTCGGCCGGGCGGAGCGCGACCGCAAGGTGCAGGACGCGCTGGAGATGGTGAAGCTACCGGGCTACGCCGAGCGCAAGCCGGCCGAGCTGTCCGGCGGCCAGCAGCAGCGGGTGGCGCTGGCGCGGGCCATCGTGTTCGACCCGCCGGTGATCCTGATGGACGAGCCGCTGGGAGCGCTGGACAAGAAGCTGCGCCAGCACATGCAGATCGAGCTGAAGCAGCTGCAGCAGCGCCTGGGCGCGACGGTCATCTATGTCACGCACGACCAGGAGGAGGCGCTGACCATGTCGGACCGCGTGGCGGTCATGGATGGGGGCAGCCTGATGCAACTCGGCCCGCCGCGGGAGCTGTATGATGCGCCGGCCAACGCCTTCGTCGCCGACTTCCTGGGCGAGATGAACTTCGTGCCCGGCACGCTCGCCAGCGCGGCGGACGGGCTCTACACCGTGAACGCCGAGGGCGGGCGGGTGCAGGCGGCCAACGCTCAGGCGCTGCGCCCGGGCGATGCAGTGCGCGTGGCGGTCCGGCCCGAAGCCGTCACGGTGGATCGGAACGCCGGGCCGGGGCTGCAGGGCCGGATCACACACATGGTGTTCAACGGCGCGACGCTCTCGATGCTGGTCGAGCTGCGCGACGGCGCCACGCTGCGCGCGACCGTCGGCACCCGATCGGACAGCGCGGAGATGCGTCCGGGCGACGCGGTCTCGCTGACCTGGCCGGCGCGCGACGCCCATACCTTCCCTGCGGAAACCGGATGAGCGCCACGGTTGCCGCTCCCGGCCTCGCGCCGGCCCGCACGGCGAACGCCGGCGCTACGTCCCATCGCGGGCAAATGCCGACCTGGCTCGCTCTGGCGCTGCTGGCGCCGCTGGCGTTGCTGCTGGCTTGGGTGTTCTTCCTGCCGATCGTCCGGCTTCTGCTGACCAGCATCACCGAGCCCACTCTGAACATAGCCAACTACCGGCGGCTGCTCAGCGAGCCGCGCTATGCCGAGGTGATCTTCCGCACGCTGTGGATCGCGCTGCTGGCGACGATCGCCACCCTGACCCTGGCCTACCCGGTGGCCGTGCTGATGGCCCGCCCCCGCAGCTGGGTCAGCAACGTGGCCGCTGTCTGCGTCATGGTGCCGCTGTGGACGTCCGTGCTGATACGGTCCTACGCCTGGATCATCCTGCTGGACCGCAACGGCATCATCAACCAGTGGCTGAGCGCCGCCGGGCTGATCCAGCAGCCCCTGACCATGCTCTACACCAGCGGCGCCGTGCTGATGGCCATGACGCACGTGCTGCTGCCCTTCATGATCCTGCCGGTGTTCTCCGCGCTGCGGAGCATCTCGCCGGACCTGCCCAGGGCCGCGCGCAACCTGGGCGCCGGGCCGGTGCGCGTGTTCTTCAGCGTCACCTTGCCGCTCAGCCTGCCCGGCGTCTTCGCGGGATGCCTGATCGTATTCGTGATGTCGCTGGGCTTCTACATCACCCCTGCGCTGGTCGGCGGGCCGCGCACGCTGATGATTGCGACGCTGATCGGGCAACAGGCGACGGAGCTGCTGAACTGGCCGTTCGCCGGGGCGATCGCCTTCGTGCTGCTGGCACTCTCGCTGGGCATCACAGCGTGTTTCAAGCGGCTGCTGCAGCTCGATAAGGTGGTGGCGCATGACTAGCCGCGCCCCGGCGGGGGAATGGGTGTTCCGCGCGGTGTGCGCGATTATCCTGTTCTTCCTGCTGTTCCCGACCTTGCTCGTCGTGCCGATGTCGCTCAGCCCGTCCGACTACCTGAAGTTCCCGCCCGCCGGCTTGTCGCTTCGTTGGTATGAGGCTTACCTGTCCGACCCGGATTGGCTGGACGCCACGCTGTTCTCGGTGCAGATCGCGGCCATCACCACGGTGGTCAGCACGGTGATCGGCACCATGGCGTCGATGGCGCTGGTGCGCGGGCGATTCCTGGGCCGCGAGTTCGTCAGCGCGCTGCTGCTGGCGCCCTTGATCGTGCCGCATATCGTGGTCGCCATCGCGGTTTACCTGCAATTCGCGCCGCTCGGCCTGACCGGCACGCGGCTCGGCTTCGTCCTGGTCCACACCGCGCTGGCCGTGCCCTATGTCGTGCTGGTGGTGTCCGCTGCCTTGCAGCGCGTGCCGCCCTCCTTGGAGATGGCGGGGCTGAACCTCGGCGCCGGGCGCTTCCGCTGCTTCCTGGAGGTCACTCTGCCCCTGGCGGCGCCGGCCATTCTGGCAGGGGCGCTGTTCGCCTTCCTGGCCTCGTTCGACGAGACGGTGGTCTCCTTCTTCATTTCCGGCGTCGAGCATAAGACGGTCACCCGTAAGTTGATGGAAGATATCGAGTTCAACCTCTCACCGGTGATTGCCGCGGCGTCCACGATCTTTGTCGTAGCGACGGTGGGTCTGATGTGGCTCGGAGATGCCGTGAAGAACCTGGCCAATCGGCGGCCCCAAGCTGCCACGCCGCCATGATCGTCTGGTCTACGCCTTCCCACCTGCACACTCGCGAGGGACTGTCGAGAGATTGGGGGACTACGCCGCCTCCGCCCAGTGGGGGCCTGCGCTGGGCACCGGCTCGAACAGCTGACCGAAACCGGAGCCGAGCGTGCCGTTGCAAAGGGCGCAGCGGACCTGCAGCAGCAGGTCGGCCCCGCGCCGGGACCAGCGCATCTGCTGCGACTTGGCCATACGCCGGTTGACCAGGAAGTTGGCCGTGCCCTCGGTGACGGACGTGCCGATCCGTAGGCCGGCCCGATGCCGCTCGGCGTAGTTGACCATCCAGGCGCTCTGGCTACGGAGGTAACGTTTGACCGCACGCAGTGCTCGCCGCAGCTTGCGAGCGGGCTCGCCCTTGAAGGCGGGCAGGAGCGTGCGGATGCGCTTGAGGGTGATCCGGGCGTTCTTCGCTTTGCCGTGCCAGGCCCGCCAGCGCAGGCGCTCGGCCTCTGCAACGATCGCCGCCCTCGCCTGTAGCTGGTCCGGCGCGTCGGCTGGCAAGCCATTTGCTGCCTGCGTCGCGTGCTGGAGCCGCATGGAAAGATGGAACCAGTCAAGAATGGGCGGGCCCGCCACGCCGGCAGCAGCCAGGACAGTGCGCAGGCCCGAGCAGCCGTCGGTGAACGCGGTCAGCGCCGTGCTTTCAGTGCGCCCCACCGTGTCGAGAGCGCGCCGGATCAGCGCCGCAACGTCGGTGCCACCCTTGGCCACAGCGCCGAACACCTGCCGGCCACCCTCGGGCGTCTCGGCGTTGCCGACGCGCACCTCAAGGTGGCGCTCGCCTTCATGGCAGCTGCGGATGTATGTCGAGTCCAGGCTGATGGCGATCGCTGGTGCTGGCACCGTCGGCGCGACCGCGGCAGCCTCGCGCAGCCGCTCGCCGCACCTGAACGTATGACTGCGCAGGGTTTCGTGGCTCGTCTCGGCCGCGACCGGCAGCAAATGGGCCAGCACGTCGGCGGCGACACGGTAGGTCATGAGCGCCGACAGGTGCGCGTGCAGCTGGTCCAGCTCCGGGGTCGATCGACAATGCGGGGGCCAACTGATGCCTCTCTCGCCGCGACCGCAACCTGAGCAGAGAAACCGTGGCAGCCGCACCGCGACCTTGCCGAACAGCGTCGCGACCTGACGCGCTCGCCAATCCTTGACCTGGCATCGCCCGCCGCAGCTCGCGCACTCCGGCCGCAGCGCCGCATGATCGCGGGCCTGCACGGCCACGACCGCTTACTGGACGCCCGCCAGCAGCTGCTTGGCCTCGGGCAGCGTCAGTCCTAGGCTGGCGATGTCGCACAGGTCGCCGGGGCGGCTGAGCTCCAGCACGTGGACGCAGTGCGCCTTACTGCCTGCATGCGTTTCGACCAGCTGCAGCACCAACCCCATCCACGATCTCCCAGCCAGCCTCGGCCCGGTGGGTCATATCGCTCCCGTCCGCATCCCCCCAACTTCTGGACAGTCCCCTCGCGAAGGCGAAGTGGCTCGACAGCCAGACAGGCGCAAGCTTTCGGCCGGGCAAGATCGGGAGAGATCTATCGGCAGTGGCTCTTATTGGGTTCCGGGGTGGTGAGGTCAGGACCGGGGAGTGGGGCTGAGGACGTCTGGTGCGCGGGCGAGAGCGGGAGTAGCTGACCTGCTCGCGCGAGGAGTCTCCCCCATCATGGCTGCATCCGACTTGGTCAACCTGTCGGCGCTGTTGGACGATGCCAAGTGCTTCGCGCTGGTGCGCCATCACCGCTGGCCGGAAGGCGTGCGCTGTCCTGGGTGCGGCAGCGTCGCGGTGATCCGGGACGGGTGTGACGACACACAGCCATGCCGTCAACGTTACCGGTGCAAGACGTGCACGGGGCGCTTCGACGACCTCACGGGCACGGTGCTGGCCGGGCACCACCAGCCGCTGCGCGTGTGGGTGCTGTGCCTCTACTTCATGGGGCTGAACCTTTCCAACGAGCGCGGCTCGGCGCGCCTCCTGTGGCGGGAGAAACGGTCAGGTGTATAATCGGCACCGGAGGGGCGCGGCCGCTCCGTTTTTGGTGGTCCAGAACCCCGTTTTCCAACTTGGCCCATAGGCTGCTGCGCACTTGCGAGTGGTGACGTCCCCTGGGGCGATCCCGGTTAGGAAACTGATCTGTCGCGCAGCCCATCCCCTCCACCCGCAGCAGAGGAGGGTTTCATGAGCAAAGCCAAGCGGTCCTGCCGGAAGCGGGCGATGTCGCCCGTCCACGCCCATGCGGCCGCGATCGACATCGGTGCCACGCTGAACGTGGCCGCCGTCGGGCCGGATCGCGACCCCGAGCCGGTGCGCAGCTTCGGCACCTTCACCGCCGACCTGCACCGCATGGCCGACTGGTTCGAGCGCTGCGGCGTGCGGACCGTGGCGATGGAGAGCACCGGGGTCTACTAAACCGCGTCCAGTTTGAAAACCATGGTCCTGTCCGCCTCTGGCCAGAGAAGGTGACTGCGATGCCGTGCCCCTGATCACAGGGGCGGGACTATGATTTCCAAACTGGACGGGGTTTAGATCCCAGCCTACGAGGTGCTGGAGCAGCGCGGCTTCGTGGTCGTGCTGGTCAACGCTCGCGACGCCAAGCACGTGCCAGGCCGCAAAACCGACGTGAGCGACGCCGAGTGGCTGCAACGGTTGCACGAGTATGGGCTGCTGCGCGCCAGCTTCCACCCGGAAGCCAAGATCGCGGCGCTTCGGGACTACCTGCGCCAGCGCGAGCGTCTGCTCGACTACGCCGCCTCGCACATCCAGCACATGCAGAAGGCGCTGACGCAGATGAACCTGCAACTGCACCACGTGGTCACAGACATCACCGGCGCGACCGGATTGCGCATCATCCGCGCCATCGTGGGCGGCGAACGTGACCCGGCCGTGCTCGCCGCCCTGCGCGACTATCGCTGCAAGGCCTCCGAGGAGACGGTCCGCCAGGCGCTGGTCGGCAACGACCGCGAGGAGCACGTCTTCGCGCTGGCGCAGGCCCTGGAACTCTACGACACCTACCAGGCCAAGGTGGCCGCGTGCGACGCGCGCATCGAGGCAGTGCTGAACCGCTTGCAGGCCGATTGCCCGGTACCCGCCACGCCGCTGCTCGCACCTCGCTACCAGACGCAGACGCACAATGCGCTCGCCTTCCCGGCACGCGAGGCCCTGCACCGGATCCTGGGCGTAGATCTGACCCAGATTCACGGTCTCGGGCCGTATCTCGCGCTCAAGCTGGTGGGCGAGTGCGGCACCAGCCTCGCGGCCTGGCCCAGCGCCAAGCACTTCACCTCGTGGCTGTGTTTGGCACCCAGCAACAAGATCTCCGGCGGCAAGGTGCTCTCGACCAAGACCCGGCGCTCGAACAATCGAGCTGCCGCCCTGCTACGGCTGGCCGCGGTCGCAGTGGGCCGCACCGAGACGGCGCTGGGCGCCTTCTACCGCCGCCTGTCCGGGCGCGTGGGCAAGGCCAAGGCGGTCACCGCCACCGCGCGCAAGATCGCGGTGCTGTTCTACAACACCCTGCGACACGGCATGGCCTACACCGATCCCGGGGCCTCCTATTACGAGGAGCGATACAGGCAGCGCGTGCTGGCCAATCTCCGACGCAGGGCGAAGTCGCTCGGCTACGTGCTGCAGGCCACACGCCATGTCGGCCAACGCCCAACTCGGCGCCTCGGGCAGGCGCTGCAGCAACAGCAGCGAGGGCGCAAGCTCGTGCGCCTGGCCCGGTACCAGGA
>JBBSIT010000019.1:0-16447 GCA_038231995.1 Acetobacterales bacterium
CGGATCTGCTGCTCCTTGCCGGTCGCCTTGTCCTTGGCCTGCACCGAGACGATGCCGTTCGCGTCGATGTCGAACGTGACCTCGATCTGCGGCATCCCGCGCGGCGCGGGCGCGATCCCCATCAGGTCGAACTGGCCGAGCAGCTTGTTGTCGGCCGCCATCTCGCGCTCGCCCTGGGAGACCTTGATCGTCACGGCCTGCTGGTTGTCGTCGGCCGTGCTGAACACCTGGCTCTTCTTGGTCGGGATCGTGGTGTTGCGGTCGATCAGCCGGGTGAACACGCCGCCCAGCGTCTCGATGCCGAGCGACAGCGGCGTCACGTCGAGCAGCAGCACATCCTTGACGTCGCCCTTGAGCACGGCGCCCTGCACGGCGGCGCCGATGGCGACCACCTCGTCGGGGTTCACGTTGCGCGCGGGGTCGCGGCCGAAGAACTGCTTCACCGTCTCGATGACCTTGGGCATGCGGGTCATGCCGCCGACCAGGATCACCTCACCGATCTCGCCCGCGGTCACGCCGGCGTCCTTCAGGGCTGCGCGGCACGGCTCCAGCGTGCGGGTGATCAGGTCATCCACCAGGCTCTCCAGCTTGGCGCGGGAGAGCTTCATCACAAGATGCTTCGGCCCGGAGGCGTCGGCGGTGATGAACGGCAGGTTGATCTCGGTCTCCTTGCTGGACGACAGCTCGATCTTGGCCTTCTCGGCCGCTTCCTTCAGCCGCTGCAGCGCCAGCTTGTCGCGGCGCAGGTCGATGCCCTGGTCGCGCTTGAACTCGTCGGCCAGGTAGTCGATCACCCGGTTGTCGAAGTCCTCGCCGCCCAGGAACGTGTCGCCGTTGGTGCTCTTCACCTCGAACACGCCGTCGCCGATCTCCAGCACGGACACGTCGAAGGTGCCGCCGCCGAGGTCATAGACCGCGATCGTGCCGCTGCCCTTCTTGTCCATGCCGTAGGCGAGCGCCGCCGCCGTCGGCTCGTTGATGATGCGAAGCACCTCGAGGCCGGCGATGCGGCCGGCGTCCTTGGTCGCCTGGCGCTGCGCGTCGTTGAAGTAGGCGGGGACGGTGATGACGGCCTGCGAGACCTTCTCGCCGAGGTAGCTCTCGGCCGTCTCCTTCATCTTGCCGAGGATGAACGCGCTGACCTGGCTCGGGGAGTACTTCTCGCCGCGCGCCTCGACCCATGCGTCGCCGTTGTCGCCGCGGACGATGGCGTAGGGCACCATGCCCTTGTCCTTCGCCACGATCGGGTCGTCGTAGCGGCGGCCGATCAGGCGCTTCACGGCATAGATCGTGTTGGTCGGGTTGGTGACGGCCTGGCGCTTGGCGCTCTGGCCCACCAGCCGCTCGCCGTTGTCGCTGATCGCGACCATGCTGGGCGTGGTGCGCGCGCCCTCGGCGTTCTCGATCACGCGGGTGTCCTTGCCCTCCATGACCGCGACGCAGCTATTGGTCGTGCCCAGGTCGATGCCGATGACCTTGCTCATGCTGTGCTCCTTCTCAGCGGCGGCGCCCGGCCCGAAGCACCGGGGGCAGCCCTATACGTGTGGTGAACGAATGGAATGTATTCAGCGCCGCGCCCCGGACAAGGCCCGGCGCCGCCGGGCAGGGGTGCGGATCAGGCGGTTGTGTCCAGCTTGGGCGCGGGCGCCCCGTCGGGTGCGCGGGCGACCACGACCATCGCGGGGCGCAGCAGCCGGCCATTCAGCGTCCATGCCGACGTCCAGGCCTGCGTTACCGTGCCCGGCGCGTGCTGGCTGGACGGCTGCTCGCTCATCGCCTGGTGCAGGTTGGCGTCGAACGCCTGGCCGGTCGGATCGGTGCGCTGGATGCCGTTGCGCTCCAGCAGGCCGATGAAGCTGCGCTCCACGCCCTCGAACCCGTCGCGCAGCTTGGTGACGATCTCCGGCTCAGCGGGCGACTGCGGCGGCAGGCTGTCGAGGCCGCGGCGCAGGTTCTCCGCGGCCTCCACCACGTCCTTGGCGAATTTCTGCACGGCGTATTGCCGCGTGTCGTCCACCTCGCGCTTGGCGCGGGCGCGCAGGTTGGCCATCTCGGCCTCGGCGCGCAGCCAGCGGTCGCGCATGTCGTCGCGCTCGGCCTCAAGCTGGGCCGCGCGGGCGACGGGATCGCTGTCCTGACCGGCGGCGGGGTCCGGCGCCGGCTCCTGGTGCGCCGGGTCGGGGGGGATCTGCGGGGGGGCGGGTTCGTGTTCGCTGCTCATAGGCGTGGAAGTAGGGCAGCGCGCGTGCCGGAACAAGCCGGGCCAGCGCAACACTAGGGCCAGAACTCGATCAGAGAAGATGGGCAGAGCCGGTGGGCGGGCATGGTCAATCCTGCGCGGTGGGACGGACAACGATATCGCCCACATCGACATCAGCCGGCTGCTCGATCGCGAACGCGATGGCGCGGGCAATCGCGTCCGGCGGGATCGCGATCTTGCCCATCCTCTCGATGATCGCGGTCCTCACGTCCGGGTTCGTCATGGAGTCCGCGAGGCCTGTCTGGACGAAGCCCGGCGAAACGCCCGTCACACGGAGACTGTCGCCCGCCTCCTGGCGCAAGGCCTCCGAGAGGGTGCGCACAGCGTTCTTCGTGGCGGCATAGACCCCCTGGGACGGTACGATCTTGAGTCCGGCCGTGGAGATGACGTTGACGATGTGCCCGGAACCTTGCTTGCGGAAGACGGGCAGCGCCGCGGCGATGCCGTACAGCACGCCCCTGAGATTGATGTCGATCATCGCGTCCCAATCATCGACCCGCAGCTCATCGAAGCGGGAATTCGGCGCGATGCCGGCATTGTTGACGAGAACGTCGAGCCTGCCAAACCGCTCACATGCGAGCCTGACGAGGGCGGTCAGGTCGTCGCGCCGCCTCACGTCCGTGAGTGCGTAGGCTGCCTCGCCGCCCGCTCCCGCGATACGGTCAGCGAGAGCCTGGAGGCGATCCGCCCGGCGCGCGCCGAGCACGACCTTCGCACCGCGCTCCGCGAGCAGGATCGCGGTTGCCTCGCCTATGCCGCTGCTTGCGCCCGTGATCGCGACGACCTTGCCTTCTATGCCCGGCATTATGTTCTCCATTTAGGCGACCAACGCTGGCAGGAGCGCGTCGAGCCGCAGGCGGCCCTCGGCCGTCGCCGTCAGCCGGGTGCCGTTATAGGTCACGTAGCCCTCCTCCACTGCCCGCCCCAGCATGTCCTGGTCCAAAGCTGCGTCGAGCGCCATGCCCGTGCGCCTGATGAAGCGCCCGGCGTCGATCCCCTCGGCGAGGCGCAGGCCCATCAGCAGCATCTCGCGGGCGCGATCGGCCGGCCCGATCACCTCCTCGGCCGTGCTGCCGTGGCCTTGGCGCTCGACCCGCTCGGCCCAGGGTTCTGGCGCGCGGTGGCGCCGGGTCGCGATCAGGTTCCCGTCCAGCGTGACCCGGCCGTGCGCGCCCGGGCCGATGCCGGCGTAGTCGCCGTAGCGCCAGTAGGCCAGGTTGTGCCGGCTCTCGGCGCCGGGCCGGGCGTAGTTCGACACCTCGTACGGCAGCAGGCCATGCCGCGCCGCGTGCTCCGCGGTGGCGAGATACAGCTCAGCTGCGTCGTCGTCCTCCGGCAGCGCCAGCTCGCCCCGGCGGTGCATTCCCTCGAAGACGGTGCCGGGCTCGATGGTGAGCTGATACAGCGACAGGTGGTCGGCGGACAGCGCCAGCGCCCGATCCAGCTCCGTCCGCCAGGCCGGGAGCGACTGGCCCGGCCGCGCGTAGATCAGGTCGAACGACAGACGCGCGAAGATGCGCCGCGCCGTCTCCAGCGCCGCGATGGCCGCCTCCGCCGTGTGCTGCCGGCCCAGCAGCCGCAGCGCGTCCGGGTCCAGGCTCTGCACGCCGAGCGAGGCGCGGTTGACCCCGGCCTGCGCGAAGGCGGCGAGCCGGCCGGCCTCCACGCTGGTCGGGTTGGCCTCCAGGGTGATCTCCAGGTCGGGCAGGGGGTCGAACAGGCGCGTGGCATCGGCGATCAGCGCGGCGACGGTTTCCGGCTCCATCAGGCTGGGCGTGCCGCCGCCGAAGAAGATCGAGCCGAGCGGCCGCCGGCCCAGCCGCGCCGCCTCCCACGCGAGTTCCGTGCGCAATGCCGCGGCGAAGCGAGCCTGGGGGATGCGCTCGCGCACGTGGCTGTTGAAGTCGCAGTACGGGCATTTCGCCAGGCAGAATGGCCAGTGGATGTAGAGGGCGATCGGCTCCATCGCCGGTATATGGGGCGTCAACCTCCCAGCCGCGCCACCTCGGCCTGCAGCCGCTCCAGGTAGGCGTCGCGCATCCTCAGCCGGCGCACCGCCTCGGCCGTCCGATCGAGGTAGTCAACCGCCGTCCCGCCCGGCCCGGCCGTCGTGGCGAGGATGCGCGCCACCTCATCCTCCGGCACGGCGCCGGCGAACAGCGGGTGGCTGGGGTCGGCGATGAACGTCACGGCGTCGAGCACCCCGGCGTCAGAGCGCACCTGCACCCAGCGCGCCTGGTAGCAGCCTTGCGACATCTCCTGCTTCCACACCTGCCAGAACTTCTCCGCCAGGTCCCGCTCCGGCAGGTGCAGCGCTGCGCCGAGGCACGGTCCCTTATCCGGCTGCAACCCCAGGGTCAGCGAGGGGTTCGCGGGCGTGCCCCGGCTGCGCTCGTCGCGCAGGCAGTAACGCGCGCTGAGGCCGCCCACCTCGCCCGGGCGCTCCTCGTCCCTCACGGCGGTGCCATCCCACAGGAGCGCGCCGTAGGCGAACACCCATATGCCCGGGCCGGTGCGATCGGCCAGCATGGCGGCGGCATCGCGGCGCAGCACCGCCTCGGGCACGGCAGGGGGCGGGTCGTCCGCGATCAGGTCGAGCATCCCCAGCTATCTAGGAGACGACCCGGCCGTTCAAGTAGGGACCCGGCGCGTAACCCGGCGGCGGCGGAGGCGGCGGGCAAACGCAGGGCCGGCCTAAGGGCCGGGGCCGCACGATCGGGCAGACGATCCGCTGCGGGGAGGCCGGAAACCGCGCGTTGCAGCGCCCTCCCAGGACACGCCGCGGCGGCGGGGGCGGATAGTAGCCGGGCGGCGGCGCGTAGTAGGGCTGCGGCGCCGGCTCGTAGTATTGCGCCTGCGCCGGCGCGGCCATGCCGCCCGCAGCCAGCCCTCCGAGAAACAGCATCCGTGCGAGCCGCATCATTCCGCTCTCCCCGTGTCGTTGAGGCATCAAGGCAGGCAGGCCTGGAAAAGTTGCGCCATCGCCCGGGCGCGATGGCTAGTGGCGTCCTTCTAGCCGGGATCGATCTCGGCGTAGGTCTGCGACGAGCCGAGCGGAGTGAACACCGGGTCGTAGCCGAACCCGCGGGCGCCGCGCGGCGGCCAGACCACCTGGCCATCCACGCGGCCCTGGAAGGTGTCGGCGTGCCCGTCCGGCCAGGCCAGGCACAGCGCGCAGACGAACCAGGCGCGGCGGTCCTCGGCGCCGGCCATCTCGCGATGCACCCGCTCCATCGCCGGCGCGAAATCCCTGCCTGGCCCAGCCCAGCGGGCGGACCGCACGCCCGGCGCGCCGCCGAGCGCCGCAACGCAGAACCCGCTGTCGTCGGCGAGCGCGGGCAGCCCGGCGCCGGTTGCGGCGGCGAATGCCTTGATCCGCGCGTTGCCGGCGAAGTCGGGCGCGTTCTCCGCCGGCTCCGACAGGCCAAGCTCGCCCGCGGAGGTCACGCTGAAACCATGCGGGCGCAGCAGCTCGGCAATTTCGAGAAGCTTGCCGGCGTTGTGGGTGGCGATGATCAGCCGCGCGCCGGGTTCGAGCCGGCGCGGCATCAGGCCAGGACCGCGCGCTGGATCTCGTACAGCCGCTCGGCGCCGATGCGGGCCAGGCGCAGCAGCTCGGCGAACTGCGCATCGGTGAAAGGCGCCTGCTCCGCGGTGGCCTGTATCTCGACAATCCCCCCGGCGCCGCTTGCGCCGGGCCCGGCGCCCTCGGCAAGCGGCGCGGTCAGCACGAAGTTGGCATCCGCCTCCGCGCCGTTATCCTCGGCGTAATCGAGGTCCAGCACCGCCTCCCCCCCGACCAGGCCGCAGGACACCGCGGCGACCTGCCCGGCCATCGGCGAGCGCGCGATGACGCGGCTGCGCTCCAGGTGGCGGAAGGCGAGGCTGAGCGCGACCCAGGCGCCGGTGATGCTGGCGCAGCGCGAGCCGCCATCCGCGTTCAGCACGTCGCAATCGAGCGTGATCGTCATCTCTCCCATGGCGGCGCGGTCCACCACGGCGCGCAAGGATCGGCCGATCAGCCGCTGGATCTCCTGGGTGCGGCCGGACTGCTTGCCGCGCGCGGCCTCGCGGTCGCCGCGGGTGTGGGTGGCGCGCGGCAGCATGCCGTACTCGGCCGTGACCCAGCCCTGCGCCTTGCCGCGAAGGAAAGGCGGCACGCGCCCCTCTACGCTTGCCGTGCACAGCACCTCGGTGCCGCCCATGCGGATCAGGCACGAGCCCTCGGCGTGGTGGGCGAACCCGGGCTCGATGGAGACGCTTCGCAACGCGTCGGCGGCGCGGCCGGAAGGGCGCATGGTTAGGGTGTCCTGCTGCTGGGGCGGCCCATATACCCTATGACGGCCCGGCGTGGCAGACTGGCCGCGCTTGTTTGGAGAAGCGGCATGACGATCGGCTTGGGCATCATCGGCGCGGGCATCATGGGCGAGCGGATGCTGCGCGCCGCCCTGGAGCACGCGCAGGAAGCAGTGCACATCGCGCGCGTATGGGACGCGAGCCCCGACGCCCTGGCGCGCATCGACGCGGCGCTTCCCGGCACCACCCAGGCCGCCAGCGCCGAGGCGGTCGTCGCCGCGTCCGACTGCGTCTATATCGCGACCCCGCCGGCGACCCATCTCGGCTACGCCCGCATGGCGCAGGCGGCGGGAAAGGCAGTGTTCCTGGAGAAGCCGCTCGCCGTCGATATCGCGGAGGCGCGCGGCTTCGTGGAGGAGGCAAGCCGCAACGGCGCGTTCGGGCGCACGGCGGTCAACTTCCCCTTCGCGTCCTCCTTGGCGATCGAGCGGCTACGCGGGTGGCTGGACGAGGGCGCGGCCGGCGTCCCGCGCGGCTTCGAGATCGACGTGGCGTTCGCGCGCTGGCCGCGCGGCTGGCAGCAGGGCGCGGCCGGCTGGCTCGACGGCCGGGCCGAGGGCGGCTTCACCCGCGAGGTCGTCAGCCACTTCCTGTTCCTCGCCCGCCGCCTATTCGGCCCGCTGCACCTGCAGAGCAGCGAGGCGGACTACCCGGTCGATGGCGGCACGGAGCGGCGCATCACGGCCCGGCTGGATGCAGGCGGGCTGCCCGGCACGCTCGCCGGCGCCGTCGGCGCCACCTCGAAGGAGGACCACAACACCTTCACCGTGCACGGCATCGCCGACCTCCGCCTGCGCGACTGGTCCATCGCCGAGCGCGGCCGGCCCAGCGGCGAGTGGGTCCCCGACGAGGATGCCCTGCCGAACGAACGCATGCGCCCCCTGGTGCTGCGCCGCCAGCTCGAAGGCGTTGCCCGCATGACCCGCGGCGAGCCGCATCACCTCGCGACGCTCTCCGAGGCGTACCAGGTGCAGGAGATCGTTGAGGCGATCCTGACTGGGCATCCGGCCTATGAGGTGACGCGCCGGGATTAGTCCCCACTCGGCCTGTTTGCGCCTCAATCCAGTGGTAATGTGTCCTCAGCATGGACCAGTTCGATCGCCCGCCTCCGTTCCGCGCCCTGCTCCCCCCGGGGCTCGACCCTCGCTCGGCCGCCGTGCTGCGCGAGATCGTCGAGCAATACGTCGAGACCGGCGAGCCCGTCGGCAGCCGCACCCTGTCCCGCCGCCTGCCGATGGCGCTGTCGCCGGCCACCATCCGCAACGTGATGGCGGACCTGACGGACGCAGGCTTGCTGTTCGCGCCGCACACCTCCGCCGGGCGGCTGCCGACCGACCGGGGCTTGCGGCTGTTCGTCGATGGGCTGCTGCAGTTCGGCGCGCTCGACGAAGCCGAGCGCGAGACGATCAGCCGTGCGCTGGAAGCCCGGGGCCGCAGCCTGGAGGACACGCTGGCGGAGGCGAGCTCCATGCTGTCCGGCCTGTCCTCGGCCGCCGGGCTGGTGCTGGCGCCGAAGTCGGACGGGGCGGTGCGGCATATCGAGTTCGTCCCGCTCGGCCCCGGCCGCGCCCTGGTCATCCTGGTCGCGGCGGACGGCCAGGTCGAGAACCGGGTGATCGAGACGCCGCCGGGCCTGCCGCCCTCGGCGCTGACCCAGGCGGCGAACTACCTCAATGCGCGGCTGTCGGGGCTGTCGCTGAACGAGCTGCGCCGGGTGGTATCGGCCGAGATCGCGGAGGACCGCACGCAGCTCGACGCGCTGAGCGCCAAGGTGGTCGAGGCCGGGTTGGCGACCTGGACCGGGGAGGGGCGCGGCGGGTCGCTGATCGTGCGCGGCCAGGCACGGCTGCTGTCAGATGTGACGGCGGTGGAGCGGCTGCAGGCGATCCAGGGCCTGTTCGAGCGGCTGGAGACGCAGGAGACCCTGCTGCAGCTGCTGGAGCTGGCGGAGGCGTCGGACGGGGTGCGCATCTTCATCGGCGCGGAGAGCGGGTTGTTCGGCGCCTCCGGCGTGTCGATGGTGGTGGCGCCGGCGCGCAACGAGGCGGACCGGATCGTCGGCGCCATCGGCGTGATCGGCCCGACGCGGATCAACTACGGACGGATCATCCCGGTGGTGGACTACACCGCCCGGGTGATCGGCCGGCTGCTGGGCTGAGACCGTTCGAGAGTTCTACTATGCCGGTCCTCTGACGCGGTTCCCTGCGCTTCCGGTGCTCACGGACGTCACGTCCGCTCCGCTCCGGTTCTCGATAACTGCGTCAGCCGAGGAATAGGTGGGCGCCCAGCCAGGCCAGGCGCTTTCCCCAGCCCCGCACCGGCTTCCCCCGGCGCCATGGAACAGTTATTCCGTATCCGGCGCCATGGAAGAGGCGTTCCATGCGAGGGGGCACGAGATGACCATCACCGCCGGCAAGCTCTGGTCGATGCGACGGCTCGCGGACGCGGACGGGTTCTTCACCATGGTGGCCGTGGATCAGCGGCCCGGCGTCGAAGCCCTCATGCGCGAGCGCAGCGCCACCCTGCCCGGCGACCCGCGCCTCGCCGCCGACCTATGGGAGAATGTCGGCCGCCTCAAGCGCCTGCTGATCGAGGAGCTGTCGCCGCACGCCTCCGCCCTGCTGGTCGATCCGCAATACGCCTATCCCTTCGCCGCGGACGCGCTGGACCCGCGGCGCGGCCTGCTGGTGACGCTGGAGCAGTTCGCCTCGGAGGATGGGCCGGGCGGGCGCAAGACGCTGCCGTACCCCGGCTGGACCGTGGAGAAGATCAAGCGGCTGGGCGCGGACGGGGTGAAGCTGATGCTCTGGTGGCGCCCGGACGCGGCGCCCGACGTGCTGGCGCACCAGCGCCGGCTCGTGGAGGCGGTGGGGCAGGCCTGCCGCGTCCACGACATCGCTTTCCTGCTGGAGCCGCTGGTGTATCCGCTGGGCGAGGCCGGCGGGGCCGACACGTACCACGAGGACCCGGGCAAGCGGCCGGAGATGGTGATCGCGACCGTCGAGGAGTTCCGCCAGGAGCGCTACGGCATCGATATCTTCAAGCTGGAGACGCCGCTGCCGGCGCCCACCATCCCCGATCCCGATGGGGGCACCGAGGCGGCGCGGGCGGCGCAGGCGTGGTTCCACCGCATCGACGCCCTGCTGGACCGGCCATGGGTCATGCTCTCCGCCGGCGCCGCCGCCGAGCCGTTCCGCCGCATCCTGACCTACGCGTTCCGCGCCGGCGCCAGCGGCTACCTCGCGGGCCGGGCCATCTGGTGGCAGGCGGCGCTGGAGGTGCCGGACTGGGGCCGCTTCCGCGCCCGGGTGCGGGCGGAGGGCGTGCCGTATATCGAGGGGATCGGCGCGGCGCTGCGGCGGGATGGCACGCCGTGGCATGGGCGGCCGTTGTTTCGGGGCGGCGTGAGGGCGGCGGGGATGGGACCCGGGTTCGTCGGCGAATACTGATGCCGAAAGGACGATCCATCCGTGCCCGCCAATGCTAGACTTGCCCGCATGAACGTCGCGCTCCGCAAGCCCATGACCCGTGAGGAATTCTTCGACTGGGCTGAGGTCCAGGACGCACGCTACGAGTTCGACGGCTTTCAGCCGGTCGCCATGACCGGTGGGAACCTCGGCCATAGCCGCCTCATCGGAAACCTGAACCGTCAGCTCGGGAACCGCTTGGAAGGCAAGGGTTGCGAGCCTCTCGGCCCTGATGCCGGCGTGGCCACGATCGGAGAGACCGTGCGCTACCCGGACGCCGTTGTGACATGCGCGAAGTTCAGCGGTCGGGACCGCGTGGTCCCAAACCCCGTCATCGTCTTCGAAGTGGTGAGCCCGTCCTCCGTTCGCATCGACCGCATCGTCAAGCTGCGCGAGTATCAGGCCGTTCCGACCATCCGCCGCTACATCATCGTCGAGCCGGACGCAGTCGCCGTCACCGTCTTCTCCCGTGAGCACGAGGGCGAGGCGTTCAGAGCCGCGGGGCTGGCCGAGGATGACATCCTCCTCCTTCCGGAGATCGGCATCGAGATTTCGGTCGCGGCGATCTACGAGGGCGCGGCCTTCGATGAGAGGCGGGACAGGTGATCAGGCGAGTTGCTTGACCCGACCGTTCAGGTCAGCTTTGCGGGCGTTTCCCGGCGCGCGGGCCAGGTTTTCGCTCGCTCATGAGGTTCAGCAGGTTTCGTCGTCCGAGAACGATTCGAAGGTGACATTCGCACCGGACTTCTGCACATTCTACCATGGTGGAATCGGTGGGTCGGAGTGCTGGCGCAATAATCTTGATTTTTGCACCGCCGGTCGGACTGCTTCAGCACCTTTCATGGTGAAGCCGGAGCAACGCGGAAGGTCTGCTCCCCACCAGCAACTGCGCTCGCTCCGCCGGGCTGCGACACGACACTGGCCCCGCCGAAGCCGGGCCTTGACAGGCGCCTGCGGTAAAGGTTCCCGTCCCGTTCCATGATCCCGCACCCCGACACTGCCGAGCCTTCCAGCCCCGCCGATCAGGCGGCGGAGGACGCGCTGTACTACCGCCGGGTGCTGCACGAGCTGATCGACATGGGCGCGGACCTTGCCCGCACCGTGCACGGCCAGGCCATGGCCGACGACGCCGGGATGGCGCCGGAGCTGGCAGTCGATTTCGACCGCATCGCCCGCTCGGTCCGGCGCAGCATCGCGCTCGCGCGGAGCCTGTCCGAGCCCGTTTCGCCGCGGGCCGCCCACGACGACGCCGCCCGCCGCACGGCTGCGCGCAAGCGGATCATCCGCGAGGTGGAGGACGCGATCCAGCGCGAGGCGGGGGGCGCGGACGCGGAGGCGCTGGGGGCCGAGCTGTACGAGCGGCTGGACGCGCCCGAGCAGGACGACGAGATCGGGGACCGGCCCGTGGCGGAGGTCATCACTGAGATCTGCCGCGATCTCGGCCTGCTGACCCTGCTCGGCAACCATCCGTGGAAGCGGCGCACGCCCGCCGAGGTCGCGACGCTGTGGGCGCGGGCGGCCAAGCCTCCTGCTGCCCCTGTCAGCTTCGCTGACATCCCGCCGGGAGAGCTTCGCTGGCCGCCGGGCGCGGGCGCGTGTCCCGGCCTGGTTCCCAGCCTGGCCGTCGTGCCGCCGCCGCGCGGGCCGGCGATCGGCGATCCGTCCCCGGGCCTGGCCCCGGGTCCCACGACGCCCTTGCTGAATGCCGCGCGCTTCCGCGGCAAGTGACGGACCCTCGGCGTCGGCTCTCCATCAGGACCCGACATTCAAACCGAGACACTCCCTAATAGAGCCGTGCGATCAGCCCTGGCGGCACTCCGGCGTGCCATAGGGCGAGGCAGGCGACGTTGCGGAGCGAGCGCCGGCGCCACCCGTCCCGCTCCCACCGCGCCGGCGAGGTCACGGCGTCGGCGGGCAGAGGCGCGAGCCGCCGCCGCCCGAGCCGGCGCACGAGGTCCACGTCCTCCATCAGCGGCAGCGGGCGCACCCCGCCGGCGTCGGCGAGCAGGGAGCGCGCGATCAGCAGGCCCTGGTCGCCGTAGGGCAAAGCGAGCGTCCGGCAGCGCCACGCGACCGCGCGCTCCAGCCGCCGGGCGCGCGGGTCCGCGCTCGCGAGCCGGAAGCGGAAGTAGCCCGCCCGCCCCGGCCCGGCCGCCATATGCGCTGCCGCCGCCTCCCGCCAGCCCGGCGCCAGCACCGTGTCGGCGTGCAGCAGCAGCAGCCACTCGCCGCGCGCCGCCGCCACCCCCGCCGCGAGCTGCACGCCCCGGCCGCGCGGCGCCGCCACCACCCGCGCGCCGAGCCCCGCCGCCGCCTCCGCCGTCCCGTCGCGGCTGCCGCCATCCACCACGACCACCTCGCCCGCCCCGGCGAGCGCGCGCAGCGTGCTGGGCAGCGCCGCCGCGGCATTCCGCGCCGGGATGACGATGGACAGGGCAGGTGCGGTCACGTCGGCCCTTCCCATGCTGCCGCGAAGCCGCCAGATGTAACCCAGGCCAAAGGCTGGGCGAAACGGCGGGATGCGGGGGACCATGCTTCAGACGACGGCGACGCTCGACCTGCGCAAGTTCCGCGACCCCTTCGTGACCGCCCGCGGCGAGCGGCGCGCGCAGGTGGCGCTCGGAGCGCTCGATACGCTGTGGTTCAACACCGGCACACTGTGCAACCTGACCTGCCGGAACTGCTACATCGAGAGCTCCCCGGTCAACGACCGCCTGGCCTATCTCACGGCAGCCGACGCGCGCGGCTTCCTCGACGAGATCGCCCGGGACGCGCGGCCGACCCGCACGATCGGCTTCACCGGCGGCGAGCCGTTCATGAACCCCGAGCTGCCCGCCATGCTGGAGGACGCGCTGGGCCGCGGCTTCGAGGCGCTGGTGCTGACCAACGCGATGCGGCCGATGATGAAGATGGCCGACACCCTGCTCGCCCTGCATGAGCGCCACGGCCGCCGGCTGACGATCCGCGTCTCGATCGACCACTACGCCCCCGCGCTGCACGAGGCCGAGCGCGGCCCGCGCACCTGGCAGCCGACCCTCGACGGACTCTGCTGGCTGGCCGCCCACGGCTTCGCCGTGGCCGTCGCCGGACGCGGCTTCTCCGGCGAGCCGGAGGCCACGGTCCGCGCCGGCTATGCCCGGCTGTTCGCCGGGCACTCCCTCCCGATCGACGCATCCGACCCGCTGGCGCTGGTGCTGTTCCCCGAGATGGACGCCGGCGTCGATGTTCCCGAGATCACCGAGGCCTGCTGGGGCATCCTCGGCAAGTCCCCCGCCTCCGTCATGTGCGCCTCGTCCCGCATGGTCGTGCGCCGCCGGGGCGCCGAGCGGGCGGCGGTGGTGGCCTGCACCCTGCTGCCCTACGAGCCCGAGTTCGAGCTGGGCGCCACGCTCGCGGAGGCCGACCGGCCCGTGGCGCTCAACCGCCCGCATTGCGCCAAGTTCTGCGTCCTTGGCGGCGCCGCTTGCAGCCGCTGAGCCGCCGGGAGCTTCCCGCCCTGCTGGCCGCCGGGCTGCTCGCGGGCTGCACGACCTTGCGGGCGACGCCCCCGGTGACGCCGCTGCCGCAGGACGTGGCCTGGTCCTGGAACGACGTGCTCGGCCGCCGGGGGGACGAGCAGGGCCGGATCGACTTCCGCGGCATCGCTGCAGACCGCGGCCCGCTGGAGATCGTCGTGGCCGGCATCGGCCGCACGGCGCCATTCAACGCGCCTGCCGACTTCCCGACGCGGGACGACGCGCTTGCCTTCCACATCAACGCCTACAACGCGCTGGCGATGTACGACGTCGTCCGCAGCTTCATCCCCGAGCGGCTGTCGCAGATCGACCGCGTGGGCTTCTTCAAGCTGACCCGCTTCGTCGTCGGCGGGCGCGAGATCTCGCTCGACGACTACGAAAACCAGGTGATCCGCCCGTTCGGCGAGGAGCGCGTGCATTTCGCGCTGAACGACATGACGCGGTCCAGCCCGCGCCTGCCGCGCGGCCCGTTCACCGCCGAGGACCTGGATGGCGAGCTGGACGCCGCCACCCGTGTGTTTCTCGCCGAGCCGCGCAACTTGCAGCTTGACCCGGCGCGCCGGGTCGTGCGGTTGTCCCCCCTCTTCCGCCTCTACGCCGAGGACTTCCTCCGCCGCGCCCCGTCGCTGATCGCCTGGATCAACCGCTACCGCATTGCGCCGATCCCTGGGGACTACCGGGTCGAGTTCATCGAGTACGACTGGACCATCAACGCCCAGCCGCGGGACGCTGCCGACCCGCGATCGGATTATTGAACGGCCCTATGCCCACCCTGCTCGCCGTCTGCACGCTCGCGCCCTGGCCGGTGCGCAACGGCTACTCGCTCCGCGTGTTCAACCTGCTGCGCGAGTTGGCGCCGCACTGGTCGATCACCCTGCTCGCGCCGGACGATGGCGGCCGGGTCGCGCCCGGAATCGCGGACCACGTGCCGCTCGCGCTGCAGGGGCAGGGGCTCACCTACCCCTGGCGCTTCGACGGGCGCACCCTGCGCGCGGCAATCGACCGCCTGGTGCGGGAGCGCCGGCCGGACCGCGCCCTCGTCTGGCCCGGCGCGGAGGCGGCCTGGTTCGGTCGGCAGGGCCTGCCGCCCTCCGTCATGGACATGATCGACTGCAACCCGCTGGAGTTCTGGCGCGGCACGCTGGCCGGCCCCGGGCTGCGCGACCGCTGGCGCAACCTGAGCCAGCTCGGCGTGGCCGCGCGCTATGCCCGCCGCACGGTGCGCAGCTTCGCCGCGACAACCTGCGTCGGCGAGCAGGACGCGGCCTGGATGGCGCGGCTCGGCGGCCGCGGCGCCGTCCACGTCGTGCCGAACGGCGTGGCGCTGCCGCCCGAGGCGGAGCTGGTGGACGAGGCCGGGCCGCCGACCCTGAGCTTCACCGGCACCTTGGACTATCCGCCGAACATCGACGCGGTGCGCTATGCCGCCGCCGAGATCTGGCCGCGCATCCGGCGGGCGGCGCCGGGCGCGCGATTCGTGATCGCCGGGCGCAACCCGGGGCCGGAGCTGCTGGCGCTGGACGGCCGGGACGGCATCGAGATCATGGCCGACGTGCCCGACATGGCGCCGGTGCTCGGCCGCTCCTGGGCGTCGATCGCGCCGATGCGCACGGGGGTGGGGATCAAGAACAAGGTGCTGGAGGCCTGGGCCTGCGCGCGGCCGGTGGTGCTGACGCCGCTGGCGACCAACGGCCTGGTGCTGCCGCCGGGTCACGAGACGCTGGTGCGTACGGGCGCGGACGGGCTGGCGGAGGCGGTGATCGGGCTGTTCGGGGATGCCGAGGGGCGACGGCGCCTGGGGCTGTCCGCGCGCGAGACCGTGGAGCGGCACCTGACCTGGGCCGCCGCGGCGGCGCGGTTAGACGGGCTGCTGCGAGCCGCCTGAAAGCTGCGTCATCGCGCGCAGGTCGGCCGCGGTGTCCACGTCGCGCAGCGTGCGCAGCAGGGCGACCCGGCGTCCCCGGAAGTTCGCCAGCGTGTCGCTTAGCGCGTGCTCGGTGGACCAGCGCACGCCCGCGAACGGCCGGGCCGGGCGGCGCGGCGACAGCGCCACGAGCCAGTAGCCGCCATCCTGCGACGGGCCGAACGCCGCGTCCGCGCGGCCCAGCGCACGGAACGCGGCCGCCACGTCCGCCGCGGTCATGTCCGGGATGTCGGTCCCCACTACCGCGACCCGGCGTCGCCGCGCGCAGGCCCGATGCAGCCGCGCGCCCAGATCGCCCGCGCCTTGCGGCTGGCGGGCGACGGCAGCCGGCCAGCCCCGCCAGACGCGGTCGGGCGTGTGGGCGACCACGGTGCGGAACCGGCGGTCCGCGCTGAGGCGGCGCAGGAGGCGGGTGAGAGTGGCCGTGTAGAAGCGGAGTGCGGCACGGTCGCCGACGTCTCGCGCCAGGCGCCGCTTCACCGTGCCGAGCCGGGGCGCGCGGGCGAAGACGATCACGGTGTCCCGCACGCGGCTGCCCGGGTCAGCGGTGCGTCACATGAACACCCGCCACACCAGCCAGAGCCCGCCGACCGGCACGACCCAGGACAGGACGGCCAAGCCGCTCAGCACCAGCAAGCTGTCGCCGAGCGCGATGCGCTTGCCGATGCGTTGATGACGTTCCCCTGACATCGCATTTGCATGTTGCACGTTCTTGATCCCGCACTGACATCGACCCGTAACACCGGGACGGTAACACGAAGTTTACCTATGCCGTGAAATCAAACTTGTAACTGCCAACCACCTCCCGGATAGCCTGCGGTGAGTCCCAAGGGCCACAGGTAGCAGTTTTTTTCTGGAGCGCGTTGATTGTGCTGGCGTGTCTGGCCCGGCCATGAGTCAAGACTGGGGTGGACAAGACCCCGAC
>JBBSIT010000020.1:0-16335 GCA_038231995.1 Acetobacterales bacterium
GCGCGCTTCCGCGGCAAGTGACGGACCCTCGGCGTCGGCTCCCACCAGGACCCGACATTCAAACTGAGTCACTACCCGACGACGCCATCATACCGGCCTGCGGCTCGCGAGCGCCGCGAACGGGTTCGCGGCGTCCGCCTCATCGGGGTCGGCCAGTTCCGCGCCCGGCTTGCGCGGGTAGGGGTCGAGCGCGAGCGCGAGCTGTTCGACCGCCGTTTCCCCTAGGTCGATGGCGTTGCCGGCGTAAGGGATCTGATCGACCGCATCGGGATCAGGATCCTCGTCCTCCTCGCCAGCGGGCACGAAGTGCACGGTGAAATCCTCCGAGACCCCTTGCTCGAACTCGTCGAGCGTCACGACGCAGACCTGGGTCAGCCGCGCCCTGAGTTGCCCTTCCGCCGCGATGACGCCGCCGATACGCCTCAACCGGAACCGGCAAACCAGCTCACCGATCGCGGGAAGCCGCAGGCGTGCGGCAAGCGCGGCCAACTCGTCCGCATTGGCGGAGATCTCCACATCCAGCCCGTGGGCGCCGATGCGGTCAATCGCTACGGGCCTATGCAGCTCCGGCGTCATGCGGCGACCTGCTGGGAGGGGAGAAAATCGACACGTCCCTTGGCCAAGGCCTCCATGCCCTGCGTCGCGAGATGCCTGGCCTGGTCTGCCGCCAGCCGGGCGAGCGCTGCGGCGTTGCCGTCCGGTGCTGTGCCTCGCCATACGTTGCGCGCGACAGCCGCGGCCAGGGCTGCTTCGTCGCCCGCATCGACCGCTGCCGCGTAGGCCTGGGCGCGGCCATGGAACGCCTCCCACATGGCTCTCATCCGCTTGCCGATGGCCATGTCGCTCACGCCGATCTCACGAAGGTTGAAGTCCATGTCCGAGAACATGGCGTCGAACACGGCCTGAGCGAGTTCGGGACCGGGCCTCGGCGCGCTCCGCAGCCGATGGATCAGCAACGACACATGCAGCCCGATCATGTCGAACCTGCCGTCGAGGGTATCGGGCGCGCCGAGCCGCTCGTAGAGATACGGATCACGGGCCGCCTGGACCGCGGCGGTGTAGAGCTGGAAACCCGCTCGCTCCCATTTCCTTCGCCGGAGCAGCCCGAACAACGCCATCGATCCCGTCCCTTGCTGCACAGCGCCGTCCCATCGTTGACACGGCGGCACTGGCGTGACACGCCAAGACATGGGCCGTCCGCCCAGGCTATCAATGCGACGGTCCGGCCACAACGATGGGACTTGCTGCTTGCTCCGAACCGTATTCCTACTGTGCACCGTCCTGGCCCTGAACGCCTGCAGCGTCGTGGAATCGCCCCGGCAGCTAAGGGGCAACCGCGTGGATGCCGACCAGCTCAAGGAACTGGTGCCGGGCACCTCGACCCGCGCGGACGTGACGTCGCTGCTCGGCTCGCCATCGGGCAAGGCAACGTTCAACGACAACACCTGGATGTATATCGGCGAGGTCACGCAGACCCGCGTCGGCCGCTCGCCGGGCGTGCGCCGGCAGGATGTCGTGGTCGTGACGTTCGACCAGGCTGGCGTGCTGCGCGACATCAAGCAGCTCGACCTCGGCGACAGCAAGCCGGTTCAGGTCGTTGATCGTGCAACGCCTTCCCCCGGCAGCGAGGCGTCGTTCATGCAGCAGCTACTCGGCAATGTCGGCCGGTTCTCCACGGGTGGCCTGCCCGGCGCCAGCTCCGGCGCGCGCCGGCCCGGCGGCAGCGGCGCCGATACCGGCCTCTGAGCAGGGCGCCCCGTTCAAGCCGGATGGCCCGACCGAAGCCGGAACGCGAGCGCGATCAACGTCACGCCGAATACGAGCGCGTAGGCTCCCAGCCACCACGTCATCACCACGGCGCCCGTCACCGGCGAGACGAACAGCAATATGCCCCAAATGATGGACACGACAGCGCCGAACCCCATGAGCCAGCGCCCGTTCGCGGCGGGCAGGCGGAACGTGGCGATCAGCAACGTCACGCCCGTGATGATCGCCCAGGCGCCGCTGAAGATCACGAAGGCGAGCACCGTCAGGATCGGATAGACGAACGCGACGACCGCCGCCGCCAGGTTCAGCACGCCTTCCAGGATAAGCATGCCCCACCGTTCATGCCGGGCCGCCGCGCGAACCCCGGCAACGATGGCGAACACGCCGTCCACGGCCATGTAGATGCCGAAGAGCAGCACGAGGCTGGCAATGGTGACGCCAGGCCACAGGAATGCCGCGGCAGCGAACAGGATGGCGAACAGGCCGCGCAACCCAATGGCCCACCAGTTGCGGGTCAGCGCCGCCGTCCTGCCGTCCGGCACCGCGATGGAGCCGTAAGTACCAACACCGGACATGGGAGCCCCTGCTGTTGCTGACTGACCGGGGAACGCGCGGCGTCATCCGCGGGTTCCCGATGCGGGTCTCACGCGAAATGACTCCAGCCTGGCTGCGCGAGACGCACCCGGCGCCCCCCTGCGTCGAGGACTGCAACGCCCGGCTCCGGCACGAAGCGGCCGATGCAGCTCACAGCGACCCCATTCCGGCTGGCTTCAGCCCGCAGCGCGCTCGCGTTCCCCGGCGGGATGGCCAGCAGGAGCTCGTAGTCGTCGCCTCCCGTCAGACAGGTCGCCAGCCATTCCGGCCCGGCGGCACGCGCGGCATCGGACAACGGAACCCGGCCGGCCTCGATCACGGCGCCCAGCCTCGCGATGCGGCAGAGATGGCCGAGGTCCTGCACCAGCCCGTCCGACACGTCCATTCCCGCAGAGGCGATGCCATGCAGCGCGAGGCCAAGGCGCGGCTGCGGCAGATGGTAACGGTCCGCGAGCGTGCCGTCTGGGTCGGGCACCCTGCCCTGCAGCGCCAACAGGCCGAGCGCGCCGTCGCCGATCGTGCCCGTCACCCAAACTTCGTCGCCGGGCCGCGCGCCAGTGCGGCGCAGCGCCTGACCTGGCGCGACATGCCCCAGCACGGTGAGCGACAAGCTGATCGGCCCCGGCGTGGACGTCGTATCGCCGCCGAGCAGCGTCAGGCCGAATGTGGCCTGGTCCCGTGCCAGCCCGGCCGCGAACTCGGCCAGCCAGCGATCCGGCGTAGCAGCGGGAACCGAGACCGTCAGGAGATAGCCGAGCGGCGCAGCGGCCATGGCGGCAAGGTCGGACAGGTTGACCCGCAGCAGCTTGGCGCCGATCAGGTCCGGCGGGTCGTCGGGCAGGAAATGCACGCCGGCCACCATGGCATCGGCGGCCAGCACCAGCTCGCGTCCCGGCGGCGGCGCCAGCACGGCCGCGTCGTCCAGCAGATCGAGCGCCCCGGGCCCGGCAAGCGGCCGAAAATGCCGCGCGATGAGCCGGAACTCGGCCGGCGGATCGCTCACTCCGTTCCGGTCTCCGCCGCCTCGAACTCGCCGGCGCGCAATTGCCGGGCGAGACGGTCGAGCATGCCGTTCACCATGCGCGGCTCCTCGCCAGTGAAGAAGCCGTGCGCCACGTCCAAATACTCGTTGATCACGACGCGCGCCGGCGCGCCGTCTTGCATCGTCAGCTCCGCGCCCCCGGCCCGCAGCAGCGCGCGCAACACCGGGTCGAGTCGCGTCATCGGCCATTCCGCCGGGAGCGCATCGGCGATGAGGCGGTCGAGCGTGTCCTGCTGCAGCACGGCGGTGCGCACGATGCGGGTGAACAACGGGACGTGCGCGTCCGGCACCCGGCCTTCCTCGAAACCGCCGCCGCCGCGGTGCTCCGGGCCGGGCATCTCACCCAGGCGATGGCGCACGAACTGGTCGATCACGGTCTCGGCCGTCTCGCCGCCCTGCTCGCTCTGGAACAACGCCTGCACCGCGGCGACGCGCGACGCCGTGCGGGGCCGGCCACTCGGGGCGCCGCGCCGCTGGGCTCGGGCCATCAGGCGGCTCCCAGCCGGCGCGCGGCGTCGATCTGCATCAGGGCCGCGGCGGCGGCCTCGGCGCCCTTGTTGTGGCCGTCTTCGCCCGAGCGCGCCACCGCCTGATCGAGCGAGTGCACCGTCAGCAGCCCGGTCCCCAGTGCGATGCCGAACTGCAGCGCGACCTGCATGAGTCCCGACATCGCCTCCCGGCAGACGTGGTCGTAATGGTCCGTGCCGCCCCGCACGACGCATCCCAGCGCCACGAAGCCGTCGAACCGGCGCGTGCCGCGCAGGGCGAGGCGGATGGCCTGGGGCAGCTCCAGCGCTCCCGCCACGTCCAGCGTGTCGAACGTCGCGCCGGCGTCGCGCAGGATGCTCTCGGCCCCCCGCGTCATGCCGCCGACGACGCCCTCGTAATAGGGCGCGCGAACCAGCAGCACATGCGGCGGCGAACCCTCGATCTCGGGCGCCGCGGGCAGCGGTGCATCGACGGTGCTCATTCCGCCAGCTCTGCGCCCGGCATTTCGGCCTCGATCGGGCGTTGGTCCACGATGTTCAAGCCATACCCCTCCAGCCCCACCACGGTGCGGCGCGTGTTCGACAGCAGGATCATGTCCCGCACGCCGAGATCGACCAGTATCTGCGCGCCGATGCCGTAGTCGCGCAGATACTGCTGCGGCCGGGGCGAGCTCGCCATCAGCCGCACCCGCTCGGACACCGCGGTCGGGCGCGTGTCGCGGATCAGCACGACGGCGCCACGGCCCTCGGCCGCGATCATCTGCATAGCGCCGTGCAGCAACGACCAATGCGGCCCGCCCAGCATGTCGTTCACGATGTCCACCGCGTGCATCCGCACCAGGGCGGGCAGCGGCGCCGCGAGGTCGCCCTTGGTCAGCACGAGATGCTCGGCGTAGTCGATCGTGTTCGCATAGACGCTGAGCCGCCACTCGCCGCCGGCCGCGTGGTGCACGACGCCGTCCTGCACGCGCTTGACCAGGCGTTCGGTGCGGCGGCGATGGGCGATCAGGTCTGCGATGGTCCCGAGCTTGAGGTTGTGATGCTGCGCGAAGGCCACCAGGTCGGTCAGCCGGGCCATCGTGCCGTCGTCGTTCATGATCTCGCAGATCACGCCCGCCGGGATCAACCCGGCCATCCGCGCGATGTCCACCGCTGCCTCGGTGTGCCCGGCGCGGATCAGCGTGCCGCCCTCGCGCGCCATGAGGGGGAAGACATGTCCCGGCGTGACGAGATCATCCCGCCCGGACCCGGCGTTGACCGCCACGGCGATGGTCCGCGCGCGGTCAGCGGCCGAGATGCCGGTCGTGACGCCCTCGCGCGCCTCGATCGACACGGTAAACGCCGTCTGATGCCGGGTGGCGTTCGATTGGCTCATCAGCGGCAGGCCAAGCTGCTCGACCCTCTGCCTCGTCATAGCGAGGCAGATCAACCCGCGGGCGTGGCGCGCCATGAAGTTGATGGCGTCCGGCGTGGCGAACTGCGCGGGGATGACGAGGTCGCCCTCGTTCTCGCGGTCCTCGTCGTCCACCAGGACGAACATGCGGCCCGCGCGCGCCTCCTCGATCAGCTCCGCGGCGCTGCAGAGATATTGCGAGAGGCTGCTCGCCTTGAACGTGTCGGTCCTCATTTCGCCTCCGCGAGCCGGGCGACGTAGCGCGCCAGCATGTCGATCTCGATGTGGACGGGATCGCCGGGCCGCAACTGGCCGAGGGTCGTCGCCGTCCAGGTATGCGGGATGATATTGACCCCGAACGCGCATCCCTCGACCTCGTTGACGGTCAGGCTGACGCCATCCAGCGCGACGCTGCCCTTGGGTGCTATGAAGCGCGCGAGGTCCGCCGGCGCCTGCACGCGCACGCGCCAGGACCCGTTCTCCGGCGCCACCGACAGCACCTCGCCCAAGTCGTCCACGTGGCCCGAGACGATGTGCCCGCCCAGCTCGTCGCCCACCCGGAGCGAGCGCTCCAGGTTCAGCGCGCTGCCGACCGTCCAGCCGCCCAGCTTGGTCCGGGACAATGTCTCGCCGGAGACGTCCACCGCGAACCAGTCCGGCCCCACGGCGACGGCCGTCAGGCAGCAGCCGGAGCAGGACACCGAGGCGCCGACCGCGATGGCGGCCGTGTCGGGCCACGGCGCTGCGATGACGAGCCGCATGTCCCGGCCCTGCCCGACCGGCGCCAGCTCCCGCACGGCGCCCACGCCGGTCACGATGCCGGTGAACACTAAGCGGCCCTCCGGAACTCGGTCAGCATGTCCGCGCCGAGCGCCCGTGTGTGCGTCCGCTCGAAGCGCGGCATGGCGTTGAGCGGCCCGGCGCCGAAGCCCTGCGCGGCCGGCCATCCCTCCCCGCCCATCACGCCCGGCGCATGGAACCAGGCGAGCCGATCGACCAGCCCGGCCCGCAGCAGCGACCCGGCGAGTCGTGCGCCGCCTTCGACCAGCAGTCGGGTCAGCCCGGCTTGACCAAGCGCCTGCAGCATCGCCGCCGGGTCGATGCCGCCGTCGCCGGCCGCCACCTCGATCAGCCGAACGCCCGCATCTTCCAGCGCGGAGCGCCGCTCCGGGCCCGCATCCGGCGCATGCAGCAGCCAGGTCGGCGTGTCCGAGGCAGTAGAGATCAGCCGGCACGCCGGGTCCAGCCGCAGCCGGCTATCGGCGACGATCCGCAAGTCGGGCGTGCGGCGGTAGCCAACGATGCGGCAAGTCAGGTCTGGGTCGTCGGCGAGCACCGTGCCGATGCCGACCATCACGGCGTCGTGCTGCCCGCGCATCGCGTGCGCCATTCGGCGGGCCTCGCGGCCGGTAATCCAGCGGCTCTCGCCGGTGCGGGTCGCGATGCGGCCATCGAGCGTGGTGGCGAGCTTGAGCGTGACCATCGGCCGGCCCTGGCGCACCCGGGTCAGGAACCCGGCCTGCAACGTCTCCGCCTCCGCCTCCAGCAGCCCGGTCGCGACGGGGATGCCGGCGGCCCGCAGCCTGGCGACGCCGGCGCCGTGCACGCGCGGATCAGGGTCGATCGCCGCCACCACGACGAGCGCGACGCCGGCGGCGATGAGCGCGTCGGCGCATGGCGGGCTGCGGCCATGATGGCTGCAGGGCTCCAGCGTCACGTACGCGGTGGCGCCGCACGCGAGCGGCCCGGCCATGGCCAGCGCCAGCGTCTCCGCGTGCGGCCGCCCGCCCGGCGCCGTAACGCCCCGGCCGACCACCCGCCCGTCGCGCACCAGTACGCAGCCGACTGACGGGTTGGGCCAGGTGCTGCCCAGGCCGCGGCGGGCGAGCGCGAGGGCGGCCCGCATGTGCGCTTCGTCGTCCATGCCGCGCTATGTAGGCTCGTCGAGCGAGCCAAGGAAGGCTTCGAAGTCCTTCGCCTCGCGGAAGTCGCGATACACGCTGGCGAACCGCACGTAGGCGACGGCGTCCACCTCCTTCAGCGTCTCCATCACGATCTCGCCGAGCTGCTTGCTCGGGATGTCGTTCTCGCCGGATGCCTCGAGCTGGCGCACGATGCCGTTGACGATGCGCTCGATCCGCTCCTCCTGCACCGGGCGCTTGCGCAGCGCGATGCGGATGGAGCGGGCCAGCTTGTCCCGGTCGAACGGCACTCGCCGCCCGTCCGACTTCAAGACGGTCAACTCGCGAAGCTGCACCCGCTCGATGGTGGTGAAGCGCTGCCCGCAGCCGCCGCAGGACCGCCGGCGCCGGATCGCCGCTGCGTCGTCCGTGGGCCGGCTGTCCTTGACCTGCGTGTCGTCGTGGCCGCAGAACGGGCAGCGCACCCCCTACGCCCTCTGTTGCAGCGCCGCGTAGATGGGGAACCGCGCGCAGAGCGCCTGCACCCGCGTCCGCACCGCCCGCTCGGCCGCGTCATTGCTGCCGTCGTTGGAGCCGGACAGCCCTTCCAGCACCTCGTTGATCATCAGCCCGACCTCGCGGAACTCGGCCGTGCCGAATCCGCGCGTGGTGGCGGCGGGGGTGCCGAGACGAATGCCGGAGGTGATGGCAGGCTTCGCCGGGTCGAACGGGATGGCGTTCTTGTTGGCGGTGATGCCGGCGCGCTCCAGGCTGGCCTCAGCCGCCTTGCCCGTCACCCGCTTGGGCCGCAAATCCACCAGCATCAGGTGGCTGTCCGTGCCGCCGGTGACGATGTCGCAGCCCTGATCCATCAGGGTCTCGGCGAGCATGCGCGCATTGTCGATCACGGCGCGCTGATATTGGCGAAACTCCGGGCGCAATGCCTCGCCGAACGCCACCGCCTTGGCGGCGATCACGTGCATCAGCGGCCCGCCCTGCAGGCCGGGGAACACGGCCGAGTTGAACTTCTTGCCCAGCTCTGGGTCGTTTGACAGGATCATGCCGCCGCGCGGGCCGCGCATCGTCTTGTGCGTCGTCGTGGTGGTCACATGCGCGTGCGGCAGCGGCGTCGGATACACCCCGGCCGCGATCAGCCCGGCGTAATGCGCCATATCGACCATGAACCAGGCGCCGATCTCGTCGGCCACGGCGCGGATGCGGGCGAAGTCGATGGCGCGCGGATAGGCTGAGCCGCCCGCGATAATCATGCGTGGCTGCTCGGCGCGGGCGAGCCGCTCCAGCTCCTCGTAGTCGAGCAGCCCGTCCTCCTGCCGTACGCCGTACTGCACGGCGCGGAACCACTTGCCCGACAGGTTGGGTGCTGCGCCATGCGTCAGGTGGCCGCCGGCGGCCAGGCTCATGCCGAGGATCGTGTCGCCGGGGTTGAGCAGGGCCAGGAACACCGCCTGGTTGGCCTGCGCGCCCGAGTGCGGCTGCACGTTGGCGTAGCTGCAGCCAAATATCTGCTTCGCGCGGTCGATCGCGAGCGTCTCGACCCGGTCCACCTCGAAGCAGCCGCCGTAATAGCGCCGGCCTGGGTAGCCCTCGGCGTACTTGTTGCTCAGCACCGAGCCCTGCGCCTCCAGCACGGCGGCGGAGACGATGTTCTCGCTCGCGATCAGCTCGATGCCGTCCTGTTGACGGACCAGCTCCGCGCTGATCGCCGCGGCTACCTCCGGGTCGGCGTCCGCGAGTGACGCGGAGAAGAATCGGGACGACGAGGCTGCGATGGATGGCTTGTTCATGACGTGCCGCGCGCTTTCAAACCGTGGTGTTCGCATCGGAACCTATCATCGGCGGCTCCTGCGCGAAACCTCGCCGCGGCCGCATGCCAGGCCCGCTATATGACGCCCTTCGTCCGAAGGTCAGCCAGCGCCGCCGGGTCCAGGCCCAGGCGGCCGGCCAGCACCTCATCGGTGTGCTGCCCCAGCACCGGCGGCGGCACGCGGTAATCCACCGGCGTCTCGGACAGGCGGACCGGGTTGGCGACGACCTGCACGCCATCCGGCGCCGCCGCGTGCGGCAGCGTCATGACCATGCCGCGCGCCTGCACCTGCGGGTCGGCGAACACCTCTCGCAACGTGTTGATCGGGCCGCAGCCGATCTTCAAGGCTTCGAGCCGCTCGACCCACCATGCCGTGGAGTGCTGCCGCAGCACGGGCGTCAGCGTATCCGTCACGAGCTGGCGATGCTCCACCCGCGCGGCATTGGTCGCGAAGCGCGGGTCGTCCAGCAGGTTCGCGAGGTCGAAGCTCTCGCAGAAGCGCTTGAACGTAGGGTCGTTGCCCACGGACAGGACGACGTAGCCTTCCGCGGTCGGGAACACCTGGTAGGGCACGATGTTCGGGTGCTGATTGCCCAGGCGTATCGGGTTCTCCCCCGTGGCGAGGTAGTTCATGCCCTGGTTGGCGAGCCAGGCCACGTGCGTGTCCAGCATGCCGATATCGACCTGCTGCCCCTGCCCCGTCGCCTCGCGGTGGCGCAGCGCCGCCAGGATGCCGATGCAGCCGTACAGCCCGGCGAACAGGTCCGCCACGGGGATGCCCACCTTCTGCGGAAAGCCGTCCGGCTCGCCCGTCAGGCTCATCACGCCGCCCATCGCCTGGATCAGGCTGTCGTAGCCCGGCCGCGGCGCGTAAGGCCCGGTCTGACCGAACCCGGTGATGCTGCAGTAGATCAGCCCGGGAAACCGCTCGCGGAGCTGCTCATAGCCCAGGCCGTATTTGGCGAGCGCGCCCACCTTGAAGTTCTCGACCAGGATGTCGGACTGCTCGATCAGCCGCAACGCAATCTCCTGGCCCTCAGGCCGCGCGATATTGAGCGTCACGCTGCGCTTATTGCGGTTCACTCCGACGAAATAGGCGCTCTCCTTGGTCCCCGGCATGAAGGGCGGCGCGAAGCCGCGGGTGTCGTCGCCGCTGCCAGGCTTCTCGACCTTGACCACGTCGGCGCCGAGGTCGCCCAGCATCTGCACGCAGGTCGGCCCCGCCAGCACGCGGGTCAGGTCGAATACGCGGAGCCCGGCAAGGGGGCCGCTCGGCTGTGGGTCCATCATCGGTCCTCGCTGCCCTTGTCCGCCATGGTCGCCAGGGCCATTGTGAACGCCGACTTATAAGCAGCTTGCTCCCGGAGGGAACCCCGATGCTCGACCGCCCCCACCCGACGCCAGCGGCGCCCCAGCTCGACGAGCGCGCCCTCGCCACCGCTCTATCGGGCCAGCACTTCATCGGCTGCCGCTTCGTGCCGGCGCGCTCCGGCCGGACCTTCCCCGTGGTCAACCCGGCCACCGGCGAGCAGGTGGCCCACGCCGCCGAGGGCGACGCGGCGGATGTGGAGGACGCCGTGGCCAACGCCGACGCGGCGCAGAAGGAGTGGGCGCGGATGCCGGCCCGCAAGCGCGGCGCCCTGGTGGCAGCCTGCGCGGCGGTGATCCGCGAACACGTCGAGGAGCTGGCCCGGCTGATCGCGCTGGAGACCGGCAAGGCGCTGCGCACGGAGAGCCGGGTCGAGGCCGGGACTGTGGCCGACATCCTGGAGTTCTACGGCGGCCTGGGCGGGGAGCTGAAGGGCGAGACCGTGCCGTTCGCCCCCAACGTGCTGTCGGTCACGGTGCGCGAGCCGCTGGGCGTGGTCGGCGCGATAATCCCGTGGAACGTGCCGATGCTGCTGATGGCGCTCAAGGTGGCGCCGGCGCTGGTCGCGGGCAACACCGTGGTGGTGAAATCGGCCGAGGAGGCGCCGCTCGCTGTGCTGCGCATCTGCGAGCTGATGAGCCGCGTGCTGCCGCCAGGCTGCTTTAACATGCTGTCCGGCTACGGGCCGGAATGCGGCGGCCCGCTCGTGGCGCACCCGAACGTGCGGAAGGTGACGTTCACCGGCAGCGTCGAGGTCGGGCGGATCGTCGCGAAGGGAGCGGCAGAGAAGCTGGTGCCGGTCACGCTGGAGCTGGGCGGCAAGAGCCCGATGATCGTGTTCGCCGACTGCGACTTCGACAAGACCGTGATGGGCGCCATCACGTCCATGCGCTTCACCCGCCAGGGCCAGAGCTGCACCGCGGCGAGCCGCATCTACGTCGAGCGGCCGATCTTCGACCGCTTCGTGGAGGCGCTGGCGCCCAAGGTGGACGCGATGGTGATGGGGGACCCCCTCGACGAGCGGACCGACATCGGCACCATCATCAGCACCGACCAGTTCGACAAGGTGAAGGGCTTCATCGACGAAGGGCTTGCGACGCCGGGCGCCACGGGCCGGGCTTGCAGCGCCATGCCGACCGATCCGGCGCTTCGCAAGGGACTGTTCATCCGGCCCTACATCTTCACCCACCTGCCCAACGAGAGCCGGCTGGTGCAGCAGGAGATCTTCGGCCCGGTCACCTGCGTGTTCCCATTCGACGACGCGGAAGCCGTGCTGGCCGACGCGAACGGCACGGAATACGGCCTGGCGGCCTCGCTCTGGACCAACAACCTCAGGGTCGGGCTGGACCTGGCGCATCGGCTTGAGGCTGGCCTCGTGCAGATCAACCAGAACCTCGTCGTGCAGGCCAACCTGTCCTATGGCGGCGTCAAGAGCAGCGGCCTGGGCAAGGAGGCGAGCCTGGAGTCGATGCTGGAACATTTTATGCACAAGAAAACCATTATGGTGAACTACGCCTGACCCTGGACGCCCGAGCAATGGCCAAGACGAACGAGATCCCGACCGAGCTGCAGCCGAACGCGCGCGACTACCTCTATGACCTGGAGCGGGCGCTTAAGGCCGTCGTCAGCCTGCGCGCGACCGTGCCGGAGGGCGCGTTCACCGCGGGAGCGCTCGGGACGGAGCGCGCCGGCAGCGCGGTGCAGTTCCGGCCGGGCCTGTTCCTCACCGTCGGCTATCTCATCACCGAGGCCGACAGCGTCTGGCTGACGGCGTTCGACGGCCGCGCCATCCCTGGCCATGCGCTCGCGTATGACCAGGAAACAGGGTTCGGCCTCGTGCAGGCGCTCGGCCCGGTGGACCTCCCCATGCTCGATCTCGGGCAGTCCGAGCGGGCGCGAGTGGGCGAGCACGTGGTGTTCGCCGCCGCCGGCGGCCGCAAGCGCTGCATAGCTGCCAAGGTCACCGGGCGCCAGGAGTTCGCCGGCTACTGGGAATACCTGCTCGACGATGCGATCTTCACGGCACCGGCGCACCCGTTCTGGGGCGGCGGGGCGCTCATCGGCGCGGAGGGCGACCTCCTCGGCATCGGATCGCTCATCCTGCAGCAAGGCGGCGAGGTCGGCCGGCGGCAGGACATGAACATGGTCATCCCCGTGCAGTTGCTGCAGCCGATCCTGGATGACCTGCTGAGCTACGGCCGGATCAACCGCCCGGCCCGGCCCTGGCTCGGCCTTTACGCCATGGAGGACGACGACGTGCTGGTCGTCGGCGGCCTCGCCGACAGCGGCCCAGCCGAGCAGGCCGGCGTGCGCACGGGCGACCGCATCCTGGCGGTAAACCAGGCCATGGTCCCCGACCTCGCCGGGCTGTGGCGCGAGATCTGGTCGGCGGGTCCGGCCGGCGCTCCCGTGCGGCTGACGCTGGGGCGCGGCGACTGCGAGACGAGCGTCACTGTCGCTTCGGCCGATCGCGCGCGATTCCTAATGTCGCCCTCGCTGCACTGAACTCCCGCGTCCGCGCCGCCCAGGCATCATGCGCCGAACCTTCCGCCTGCTTCGCCGCGTGTTCGCCGGCGCGGTCGTCCTGCTGCTCCTGGCGGCGCTCGGCGTCGCCGGCCTGCTGTGGATGACGCTGCCGCCGGACGGGCAGCAGCTTCAGCTAGTGGGCCTGACCGCCCCCGTGGACGTGACGTTCGATGGGGACGGCGTGCCGCGCATCGCGGCCTCGACGGACGGGGACGCGGCGGCGGCGCTCGGCTACGTCCATGCGCGGGACCGCATGTTCCAGATGGACCTGATGCGCCGCGCGGCATCTGGCCGACTGTCCGAACTCGCCGGGCCGGCGACGCTGCGGCTGGACCGGACCATGCGCGTCCTCGGCCTGCGCCGGCGGGCCGAGGCCGACCTTGCCGGGCTGCCCGCCGACACGCGCACGCTGCTCGACCACTACGCATCGGGCGTCAACGCCTGGATCGAGGAACGCGGACGGCTCGCGGCGCCCGAATTCGTGCTGCTGGGGGCGCCCGAGCCATGGACGCCCACCGACAGCCTGCTGTGGGGCAAGACGATGGGCCTCTGGTTGTCAGGCAATTACCGGACCGAGTTCGCCCGCGCGGCGCAGTTGCGTACGTCACCCCCGGACCGGGTGGATGAGCTATGGCCGGCGCAGGAGGCGACCCCGCGGCCTGACGCGCGACTGCTGCCCGACGTCGGCCTCAGCCGTCTGGCCGCCCTGTTGCCCACCTTCCCCGAGCCGTTCACCCTGCCCGGCTCCGCGTCCAATGGCTGGGCCGTGGACGGTCGGCACAGCGCAACCGGCGCGCCGCTGCTAGCGGGCGACCCACATCTTGCCTACGGGCAGCCCGGCATCTGGTACCTCGCCCGCATCGACACCCCAGCCGGCACGCTGGCCGGCGCGACGGCACCGGGCGTGCCGTTCCTCGTGATGGGCCATAACGGCCGCATCGCCTGGACCTTCACCACGACCGGCGCCGACACGCAGGACGTGTTCGAGGAGATGGTGCTGGCCGACGGGCGCTACGCGACCCCCGACGGACCCCAGGCCTTCGCGACGCGGGAGGAGCGCATCCACGTCCGCGGCGGGGATGACGACGTGCTGACCGTGCGGGAGACGCGGCACGGCCCGGTGCTCAGCGACCTCGACGCCCCCGGCGGCCCGGTGCTGGCCGTCGCCATGGCCAACCTCGCTCCCGGCGACGCGGCGCCCGGCCTGCTCGCGCTCAACCGGGCGCGGGATGTGGACGAGGCTAGTCGGGCGGCGGCGCTCATCGTGGCGCCGGTGCAGAACCTGATCGTCGCGGACCGGGAGCGCATCGCGCAGTACACCACCGGCCGGGTGCCGGTCCGCCGCGCCGGGGACGGACGCTTGCCCGTCCGGGGCGCCGATGGCGCACATGACTGGACAGGTTTCGCAGGCGGCGCCGACCTGCCGAACTTCGTCGCCCCGGCGAGCGGCCGCGTGGTCAACGCCAACGAGCGCGTGGCGCGCCCCGACTTCCCCGTGTTCCTTGGCACGGACTGGTTCGGCGACTGGCGGGCGCGCCGCATCCGCGCGCTGCTCGATGGCCCTGCCAGGCACGACGCCGCCGGCTTCGCCGCTATGCAGGTGGACATGCGCAGCGAGTTCGCCCGCACGATCCTGCCGGCGTTGCAGGCGACGCGCGCCGCCGATGGCCTGCCCCGCAGCGCGCTGGCGTTGCTGGAGCACTGGGACGGCTCGATGGACATCGACTTGCCGCAGCCGCTGATCCTGAACGCGTGGGTGCAGCAGTTCGAGGCCACGGTGCTGGAGCGGTTCGACATCGCGGGCAACGCCGCCGGGCCGCGGGCGGACTTCGTCGCCTTCGTGCTGTCTCCTGCCGGAGCGCATTGGTGCGGCGGCGACTGCGGGCCGTGGCTGTCCGAGACGCTGGCGGCGTCCACCGCGGCGCTGGCATCGCGCTTCGGGGCGGACCCAGCCGCCTGGCGCTGGGGCGCGGCGCATGAGGCGCGCTTCGCCCACCCTATCCTGGGACAGCTCCCCGTCATCGGCCCGCTCACGACCGCCAGCATCGAGCAGCCCGGCGACGATACGACGGTCTATCGCGGGAGCATGAGGGGCGGCTTCGCCTCAGTGCACGGCCCGGGCTACCGCGGCGTCTATGATCTGGCGGACCTGGACCGCAGCTTGTTCATCGCCACCCCGGGCCAATCCGGCCATCTCTTGAGCCGGCATGCACGAGACATGATGCAGCGTTGGCGAGACGGCGCTACGATCACCTTGGGAAAACGTCCTATCACAGTCTCAGGCACGATCAGGTTGGACCCATGAGCCTCAGCACGTTCGCGATCTCGGATGCCTCCCTGACCGACGGCGTCCCGCTGCGCCGGGTCTGGGCATGGCTGATCGACCTCGCCGCCATCGCGGTCATCGCCGGCGTGTTATGGGTCGTACTGGTGACGTTCGGGCTGCTCACGCTGGGTCTGGGCCTGCCGCTGCTCGGGCTGCTGCCGGTCGTGCCGTTCGTCTATCACGTCGGGTTCGTCGCCGCGTCCGCCGCGACGCCGGGTCAGGCGCTCATGGGCCTGACTGTGCGGCAGGACGACGATCTGAGCTTTCCCTCGCTGGTGCAGGCGGCGCTGTTCACCTTGGGCCTGTATGTCACGCTCGCCGCCGGCGTCGTGTGGCTCGGGGTTGCGCTGTTCACCGTGCGCCGCCGCGCGCTGCACGATATGGTGGCCGGTGTCGTCGTCGTGCGCAAGCGGGCGTTGACCGCGGCGCCGGCGTTCGGGAACATGCGGCGGGGACCCTTGGACGCATGACCTACAAGCCGCCGCGCCGACCGCAATTCTTCTATACCACCGCTCCCCTTCCCTGCCCCTATGTGGCGGGCCGGACGGAGCGCAAGGTCGTGACCGAGATCACCGGGCCGGATGCAGACGGGCTGCACGACCGGCTGTCGCGCGCCGGGTTCCGGCGGAGCCACAACATCGCCTATGCGCCGGTATGCCCGTCCTGCCAGGCCTGCGTGCCCATCCGCATCCCCGTGGCCACGTTCCAGCCGGACCGGACGCTGCGGCGCATCGCCAAGGCCAACGCGGCGACGGCCGGGCACGAGGCGCCGGCGCGCGCCACGGCCGAGCAGTTCCAGCTGTTCCAACGCTACCAGCAGGCCCGCCACAGCGACGGCGACATGGCGACGATGAGCTTCTACGACTACCGCGCCATGGTCGAGGACACGCCGATCGAGACGTTCATGACAGAGTTCCGCGATGCGCAGGACCGGCTCGTCGGCGCCTGCCTCACGGACCGGCTCGGCGACGGGCTCTCCGCCGTTTACAGCTTCTACGCGCCCGAGCACGACCGCCTCTCGCTCGGCACCTACGCCATCCTGTGGCTGATCGAGCGCGCCCGCACCCTCGGCCTCCCCTACGTCTATCTGGGCTACTGGGTGCC
>JBBSIT010000021.1:0-16289 GCA_038231995.1 Acetobacterales bacterium
AGTCGTTCTGGGGCATTGGCGTGCCGTCATTGTTCATGGCGATGGGCGAGCAGCCTGCGGGGAGCAGCGAAAACGTGGCGGCCGTGGCGCTGGGGGCTGGCGGGTCACGCAAGGGCGCCGGGCTGGGCTGGTGGTGGCACACGCCGGACGACACGCTGGACAAGATGGATCCCGACTTGCTGGTGCGGGACACGCGCATCTACGTGCATTCCCTTTGGCGGCTGCTGACCGACCGGGTGCTGCCGCTGGACTACGCCGCCGCCGCGGCCAGGCTCGAAGCGGAGTTGGCGGAGGTTGGCGACCAACTGGGGGAGCGGCTGGATATCGCTGGGCTGACGGCTCGAGCGGCGCAGCTGCGGCAGTCGGCTGAGGCGGTCCGGGCACGTCCCGTGGATGACGACGCCGCCGCTGAGCGTCTCAACCGCGCGCTGGTGGCGGTCTCCCGGGCGCTAGTGCCGATGGACTACACCACCGGCGACCGGTTCGACCACGACCCGGCGCTCGGCCAGGCGCCCTACCCCGTGCTGGACCCGCTTCGCCGCTTGGCGGGATCGGCGCCTGGATCGGACGAGGCCGGCTTCCTCGCCGTGGCGGCGCGGCGCGCGTGCAACCGGGTGGGCTTCGCGCTGGACCAAGCTATTGCGGCAGTGCAGGAGGTTGGCGGCGTCCCGTGAAGGTGGCGCCGGCCGCCTCGCGCGGTTCCGCAACCCCGCTCTGGGTCCTGGCACTCGGCGCCACGCTGGGCATGCAGACGATTGCCTCATTCCTGAACCAGAGTTTGCCCATCATCGCGCCGCTATTTATGGCAGGCGCCGGATTGGCTCCGGAGAGGGTGGGCAATCTCTCGTCCCTGAACTCGCTCGGCACCGTGGTCTTCCTCCTGTTCGGCGGTCCGATCCTGGCGCGGCTGGGGCCGGTGCGAATGCTCCAGTTGGGCGCGCTGATGGCGGTGTGCGGGCTGCTGGTCGCTGCCAGCGGATGGTGGCCGGCGCTGATCCTGGCGGCGCTGCTGATGGGGATGGGGTATGGGCCCTCGCCACCGGCCGGCAGCCGCATCTTGGCCGCGACCGCGCCGCCGCAGCATCGGACGCTGATCTTCTCGGTGAAGCAGGCGGGGGCGCCTGCCGGGGCCGCGTTCGCCGGGCTGGTGCTGGCGCCGGTGGCCATGATCTGGCGTTGGCCTGCGGCGCTGCTGCTAGCGAGCGTGGTCGGGCTGGTTGCCATCGCGCTCGTCAACCCGGCGCGAGGGCCGCTCGACACAGAGCGGGAGCCCGGCCGCGACATTCGTCCGGCCACGCTGTTCAACCCGCGGAAGGTATCGGCGCCATTCCTGCTGCTGAAGGCCAACCCCGTGCTGCTGTCAGTGACGGCGCTCGCCTTCTCGTTTGCAGTGGTGCAGGGATCGCTGTTCTCGTTTTCCGTGACCTACCTGGTCATCGGCCGGCATCTGCCGCTGGCAACGGCGGGTGTGGTCTATGCCGGAATGCAGTTCGCCGGGGTATTCGCGCGCGTTTTCCTGGGTTGGCTGGCTGACCGGATCGGGCGGCCCGCGCACAACCTGACGGCACAGGCGTTCGTCGCGGCGGGTATGGTGGCCGTCTATGGCAGTCTGCCGGACCAACCGGCCTTCGTGCTGGCGGTCACGGTCGCCACAGCGACCGGGTTCGTCGCGGCGAGTTGGAACGGCATCTACATGGCGGAGGTGGCGCGCCTGTCCGCCCCCGACCAGATCGCCGAATTGACGTCGAGCAGCGCCGTGATCACGTTCCTCGGCTATGTGTCGGGGCCGACGGCCTTCGCCCTGCTGGTGACCTGGACCGAAGGCTACCGCGTGCCGTTCATGGCGGTTGCTGCCCAGCTTGCCGTGATGGCGGCGGTGCAGGTGGTGATGCTGGCACGCCGGGGACGATGACGCGGTTGTCGGCATAGTGGCAGGCGGCGCGCCGATCACCAGGCAGAGGCATGAGCGCCGGATCGACCGAAACGCAATGTGTCGTCGCGTGCGGGCAACGCGGGTGGAACCGGCAACCGGACGGCAATCGCCCTGGGCTCGGTGGTTCGCCTTCCAACAGCGACGATTCCGTGACCCGCCGGCCCCCGATCGTCGGCACCGCGGCGAGCAGCGACTGCGTATAGGGGTGCCGCGGATCGGTGAACACTTGCTCGGTCTCGCCGATCTCGACCACCCGGCCGAGATACATCACCGCGATCCGGTGGCTGAACATCCGAACCACCGAGAGGTCGTGGCTGATGAACATGTAGGTCAGTGCAAACGCCTCGCGCAACGTCGCGAACAGGTTCAGCACGGTCGCCTGCACCGAAACGTCCAGCCCCGAGGTCGGCTCGTCCAGGATGACCAGGCTCGGCCGCAGCATCAGGACTCGCGCCAGGCCGACCCGGCGCTGCTGCCCACCGCTGATCTCGTGCGGGTAGAGTGCGAGGTGCCGCAGCGGTAGCCCGACCGCTTCCAGCACCTGGTGGACGCGCGCCGTCCGCTCCCGGTGCGAGAGGCGGGTGTGGATGACCAGCGGCTCCTCGAGCGAGCGGCCGATGGTCCAGCGAGGGTCGAGCGAGGCGCCGGGGTCCTGGTAGCAGTACTGCAGCCGGCTGCGCAGCGCACGCCCGGCACTGGGCGACAGGTTGCCGATCTCGTGCTCTTCGAACCTTATGCTGCCGCCGCTGGGACGCTGGATCCCGGCGATGGTCTTTCCCAAGGTGGACTTACCGCATCCGGACTCGCCCACCACGCCGAGAATTTCGCCGCGACCGATCTCCAGGTCGATCCCGTCGACGGCTCGCAGCCATGCCGTGCGGACGCCCCAGGCGTTGCGGATTGCGAAGTGCCGCCGGAGATCGTTCAGGACGAGGATGGGCGGAGCATTCATGACGCGGCCAACAGCGGGTGATGGCAGCGGATGGCATGGCCGGGGCCGATTTCGGCCTCGGCGGGATGGACCTCGGCGCAGACGCCGGTAGCGCGCGGGCAGCGCGGATTGAAGCGGCAGCCCGGCGGCGGCGCGAACGGGCTTGGCACGCTGCCGGGAATGCCCTGGAGCGATGTCCGTCCGGTCGGCAGCGAATCCAGCAGCAATCGTGTGTAAGGATGGGCGGGGCGCTCGAAGAACGGGGCGACGCCGGCGGTCTCCGCTTCCTGACCGGCATACATGACGGTGATCCGGTCGCAGATCTCCCACGCGGTGCCGAGGTCGTGCGTGGTGAACAGCACCGAAGCGCCGCTCTCCGTCGCCAGCGTGCGTAGCAGTTTCAGGATCTGCGCCTGGATGGTCACGTCGAGGGCGGTGGTCGGCTCGTCGGCAATCACCAGCTTCGGTTCGGGCAGCAGGGCCATGGCGATCATCACCCGCTGCCGCTGCCCGCCAGAGAGTTCATGCGGGTAGCGGCGGAGCAGTTGCGGAGGGTCGGGCAGTTGCACGGCGCGCAGCATGGCCAGGGTGCGGGCCAGGTCTGAGCGGCGCCGGCTGCGGGAGTAGGCGCGGGTGTCGGCCTCGCGATCGGGCGACTTCCAGCGCATCAGCTCGGCAATCTGGTCGCCGATGGTGAACAAGGGGCTGAACGAGCCGACCGGGTCCTGCGGCACGAACGTCATGGCGCGGCCGCGGATTCGCGACCCGGCCTCCTCTGGCGTCAGGGCGAGCAGGTCCTCGCCACCGAAGATGATTCGCCCTTGTCGGATCGTAGCATTGGCGGGCAGCACGCCCAGGATCGCGCGGGCCAAGGTGGTCTTGCCGCAGCCGGACTCGCCGACGAGCCCCATGATCTCGCCGAGTTGGAGACTGAGGCTGACCTGGTCCAGCACCTGCGCTACGCCCCCCTCCGTGCCGAACGTAACGGACAGTTCCTCCACCCGCAGCAGGTCAGTTCCCATCGGCACCCCTGCGGATGCGCGGATCGAGCACGTCACGCAGGCCGTCGCCGAGCAGGTTAAAGCCGATGACCACCAGCAGAATCGCAATGCCGGGGGCGGTCGCATACCACCAAGCCTGCGGCAGGTATTCACGGCTTTCCGCAATCATGCGGCCCCATTCCGGGGCCGGCGGCGGCGCGCCAAGACCGAGGAAGCCAAGTGCTGCCGCAGCCAGGATTGTGCCACCCATGCCGATGGTGGTGCGCACGATGATGGAGCTGGCAATGTTGGGCAGGATATGCAGCACCATCACACGGAACGGAGACGCCCCCATGGCGACCGCGGCCTCGACATAGGTCTCGTTGCGCTGGCTGCGGGTTTCAGCATAGACCAGCCGTGCCCAGAATGGCCAATAGGTTGCGGACAGCGCCAGGATCACGTTCTGGATCGCCGGCCCCAGCGTCTGGGCGATGGCGATGGCCAGCACGATTTGCGGTATCGCCAGGAACACGTCGGACACCCGCATCAGCAGGTCGCTGAACCAGCCGCGGTGATAGCCCGCGACAAGGCCCATCGGCACCCCGATCAGCACCGCGACGGCGGTGGCTAGCACCGCGACCATGATGGTCAGGCGGGCGCCGAACAGCAGGCGGGAATAGAGATCCGCGCCCATCCGGTCGGTGCCGAGGTAGTAGACGGGTCCGGGCGGCTCCAGCCGGGCGCCCGGGTCGAAGCCGGTCACGTCCCCGGGGAACGTCGCCAGCGTGCCAGCGAACACCGCTGCCAGGACCAGCAGCGAGATAATGACCAGGCCGGCCACCAGGGCGCGGTCGCGCAAGATGCGGCGCAAGGTCTTCAACGGTCGCGCGGGTCCAGCAGCGACTGCGCGATGTCGACCAGCAGGTTTACCCCGATGAAGACCGCGCCGGTGAACAGAGTGAATCCCATGATGGCGTTGTAATCGGATTGAAGGATGGAGTTGTAGGCGAACAGCCCGAGGCCGGGCCAAGCGAATACCGTCTCGACCACCACCGCCCCGGCCAGGAGGTTGCCGAACACCAGCCCGATTTGCGTCAACGTGCCGATCAGCGCGCTGCGAAGAATGTACTTCCAGATCACGACAGTGCGCGGAATGCCCATCGCGGCCTGGTAGAAGACCGCGTTGCTGGACATCACATTGAGCACGCCGGCGCGAGTGAAGCGGACGATGGTCGCGGTCGCGGGGATCGCCAAGGTGAGCGTCGGCAAGGCGAGATAGCGCAGGCTGTCGCCCAGCGTCTCGAAGTCGCCGCGCAGCAGGGCGTCGATGGTGTAGAAGCCGGTGATCGGCTCCGGACCCCATCCGGCGCTGCGGCCCTGTACCGGCAGGAGGTCCAACTTCATGCTGAACAGCAACTGCAGCAGGATCGCCAGCCAGAAGGCCGCTATTGCCAGCCCGGTGACTGTGACAACCCGGATCACTTGGTCGATCCAGCCATTGCGCCGGAGCGCTGCCACCACACCCAGCGGGACACCGGCCAGTATGGAAATCAGGATTGCATACAGGGCCAATTCGAACGTGGCGGGCAGGCGGGCGAGCAGGTCGTCGAGCACCGGGCGCTGTGTGTAGAGGCTCACACCGAGGCTGCCGGTCGCGACGTCCATCGCGTAGCGCAGAAATTGCTCCGGGAGCGGGCGGTCGAGGCCGAAACGCTGCCGAAGCGCCTCGACCTGCTCCGCCGGGGCGTTCTCACCCGCGATCACCCGCGCCGGGTCGGCGGGGATGATGTGCGAAACGGTGAAGACGAGCAGGAGGAGCCCAAACAGCGTGGGCGGCACCCAGACGAGGCGCCGTGCCACGAGGGCGAGGAGCCGCAGCGGTCAGGCCTCCATCTCGATCCAGCGGATGTCCTGCGCGTCACCAATCGGGCAAAATCGAACATGTTTGACGTTCTTGGTGAACGGACCGAAGTATTTTGTGTTGTTGATGAACAACCCAGCCGCATCCTCGACCAGCAGGTGCGAGACTTCCTCATAGAGCGGACGCCGCTGCTCCTGGTCCGTCAGCAGCAATGCCTTGTCCGTCAGCTCGTCGACCTTTGGATTTTTGTAAAAGCTGCTGTTGCCGGCACCGATGTTGCTGCTGTTGAACATGTAGCCTGTCCAGTTGTGCGGATCGGCGAAATAGGCGCTGCGCCAGAGCGGGATGAGATCGTGCGCACGGTCGGCGTCATTCAGCTTAGGTGCGATCGTGGTGTAGGGTTCGGTAACGATCCTGACGTCGAGCCCGATCTTGCCGCAGCCGGCCTGCAGCATCTGGGACGCCTGTTCGCTCTGCGGGTAGCCGGCAAGGGCGCCGATCTGTAGCGGGCGGACGCCTTTGACTTCGCTGAGGTGGTGCTTGGCGCGGTCGAGGTCGTAGGTGTATCCCTTCATGTTCTTGGGTGCGCCCCACATCGGGTTGGGGATGATGCCGGCGTTGCGGACGACGGTGCCGCCGAGGATGTTATCGATGAACCCGTCATAGTCGAAGGCGTAGCAGAGCGCCTTTCGCATATTGAGATCGTCGAGCGGAGCCTTGGCGTTGTTGATGATGAAATAGAAGGTTCGCAGGCTCTCTGCCTCCACGAACTTGACCGTGCCGGACTGACGCATGCGCTGAAGCTGCTCGGCCGGCAGGAAGCCGTCTGTGGTGTTGAACTCGCCTTTGATCACGCCGAGCACGCGGGTCGCGGTCTCGATGGCGACGCGGAAATCGGCCTCGTCGACCGGCCTTGGATTATTGGCCCAGCCCTCGAAATGCTCGGCGAAGCGCTCCGCTTGGAAGCCGATGGCCGGGTCGAAGCGGCGCAGTCGATAGCTGCCGGAACCCGCTTCGTGACCGGACAGCCAAGCCGCCCCCCAGTCACCGTCCTTCTCGTGGCTTTTTACCACCTTCGTGTTGACCACCCACAGTTCGGAGAGAATGGCAGTGAATACGGCGTAGGGCTGGTCCAACGTGAACTGCACCGTTTGAGGGTCCAGCGCCTTCGTGCTGCCGGGGGAGACAGAATCCTTGAAGAGGCCATAGGCGCCCTTCTTCAAGGCCAGAATGCGTTCCATGGAGTAGACGACGTCGGCTGCGGTGAGTGGGCTGCCGTCGTGGAACTTGATGCCGGGCTTCAGCTTGAATGTGTAAGTTTTGCCATCGTCCGAGATCGTCGGCGCGTTCACCAGCCAGAATTGCAACTTCGGCGGGTTGTCCACCCAATGGGTGAGAGCGTCATACATATTCAGCCTTATGGCCAGCCGGCCGATGTCGAACACTTGGTGCGGATCGAGGATGTCGTAGGGATTGTTGTTGGCCGTGACGAACCGGGTACGGGCGGCCTGCGCCTCACGCGACATCCCGGCCAGCGCCAATGCGGTGCCGCCAGCCAAGACCGCGCGGCGGCCCGTTCCATGCTGCGTGTCCATTCTGTCCACCTTTGGTTGCGATCAGACGTTGAACTGGAATCCGTCGATGACGAACTCCTGCCCGGTGATGAAGCATGGCTCCGAAGCGGCAAGGAACGCCACAAGGTTTGCCACGTCGGCCGGGCTGCCGAGCCGGCCGAGAGCAATACCCTTGGCCAACTCCGGGCCGCGGGCGCGGGTGATGCTGTTGCCCAGCTCGGTCTGGATCACGCCGGGGCAGATGGCGTTCACCAGGACGGTCGGCCCCAGCTCCTTCGCCAGCGCCCGGGTCATGCCGAGGATGCCGGCCTTGGCCGCCGCGTAGGAGAAGCGGCTCACCGCCGCCGTGACGCCGCCGGACAGCGCGTTCAGCGACGACATGCTGACGATCCGCCCGCCGCCCTGCGCCAGCATGATCGGCGCCACGTGGTGGATGTAGTTGAAGCAGCTCTTCAGGTTGATCGCGATCGTGCGGTCGAACGACTCCTCGGTGATCTCCAGGATGCCGGCCGGGTTGGCCTTGCCGGCATTGTTCACCAGCACGTCGATGCGGCCGAAGCCCTCATGCGCCGCGCGCACTACCTCGGCGGCGCGCGGGAAGCTCGCCACATCGGCCTCATGGCAGGCAACCCGGCGGCCCAGGGCCTCCAGCTCGGCGCGGGTCCGCTCCATCTCCGGGGCCAGGAGATCGACCAGCGCGATATCGAAGCCCTGCCGCGCAAGCTCCAGCGCACAGCCACGCCCGATTCCACGCGCGCCGCCTGTCACGATCGCCACCTTGGCCTGCATGCGAGCTCCTCCCCGAGCCTCCGGCAAAACAGCCTTGACAAGATCACTGTGCGTCAGGAAACCTCATTCGACAACAGGATTGACGTTCATGTATGTAAATACAGACGTGAAGTCGGCCGGTCGTATCCTGGATATCCTGGAGCTGCTCGCGCGCGCGACGGAGTCCGTCAGCCTCAAGGAGGTGGCGGCGGACCTCAGTTTCCCGCGCAGCAGCACGCATGGCCTGCTCCAGACCCTGGTCGGCCGCGGTTACGCGCTGCGGCAGGATGGCGAGCGCTACGCCCTCAACCCGGTCTGCCAGAACGGCCCGGGGTGGATCGGCGGCACCGAGGCTAACCTCATCGCCGTCGGCCAGCCGATCATGGACCGGCTGCGCGACGACTGCGGCGAGACCGTCTATCTCGGGGTGCGGATGCGCAGCCACGACGTGAAGCGGGTGGCCGCCAGCGTGAGCCATCAGGCCGTGCGCTACGATGTCGTGAATCAGAACCTGGCCCCCGCATATTGCAGCGCCATGGGACGAGTGCTGCTAGCCTTCGGCCCGCCTGACGCCGCCGCCTCCTATCTTGCGAGGCTGACGCCGCTCGCCCGCACCCCGCATACCGTCACCGACCCCGCCGTCCTGGCCGTGCTGATCGCCCAGGCGGCCAGACGGGGCTATGCGATCAGCGACGAGGAGATGGCGATCGGCGGCACCGGCATCGCGGCGCCGGTGCGTGACAGTACCGCCCAGGTGGTCGCCGCCGTCGACCTGGCGGTGGTCACGCCGCGTTTCCTGCCCAACCGCGAGCGGATGATCGCTGCCGTCCTGGCCGGCGCCCAGCAGATCAGCCTGCGTCTCGGCTACAATGTCGCCAAGAGAGACGCCGCACCGTGAACATCGAATTCGACGGCCGGACCGCCGTGGTCCTGACCACCTCCTCACCGCAACAGGAAAGACGACGCCATGAACGACGCGCCCCAGGTCCCGCAGGACGAACCCTGGCAGTGGTCGGAGGAGAAATGGCGCGGGATCGTCGGCAAGGCACGGGCCGGCCGCAGCCTCAAGCCGATGACCTGGCCGGGCGGGGCGCGCTGCGCCGTGACGGTGTCATTCGATGCCGACCATGAGACCATCCCGCTGCGCGACGCCGATGACAGCCCGATGCGATTGAGCCAGGGTCAGTACGGGGCGCGCCAGGGCGTGCCGCGCATCCGCGCCCTGCTGGAACAGGAGCAGGTGCCTGCCTCATTCTTCTATCCCGCCGTGTCCGCCCTGCTGCACCCGGACGAGGTGCGCGGCGTGGCGGCCGACGGTCACGAGATCGGCATCCACTCCTGGATCCACGAGCGCAACACCACGCTCAGCTATCGCGACGAGCTCGATCTTAGCCTACGCGCGGCCGAGGTGCTGACCGGCCTGGCCGGCCGGGCGCCGGTGGGCATGCGCACCGCAAGCTGGGACTTCTCCCCGAACACCCTGCAGGTGATCCGGGAGATGAAGCTGCTCTACGACAGCAGCCTGATGGCCGACGACGACCCCTACGAGCTGCTGGCCGACGGCGAGCCGACCGGCATCGTCGAGCTGCCGCCGGAATGGATTCGTGACGACGCGGTCTATTTCAACATGGTGCGCTTCTCCGGCCTGCGGCCCTACACCCCGCCTTCGGCCGTGGAAGAGATCTTCCAGGCGGAATTCGACGTGACGTGGAGGGAGGGCGGCATGTTCCTGCTCACCATGCATCCCCACGTGATCGGGCACCGCAGCCGCATCGGAGTGCTCGGGCGGCTGATCCAGCACATGAGGGCCAAGGGCCAGTGCTGGTTCGCCACCCACGCCCAGATCGCCGAATGGTGCCGCGACCAGGCTTTGGGTTGAACCAATCCCTATGCCGCCCTGCATGGCGCCCGTAGACTAACGGTGCGCCGGTGCCGGCGCCCGCCCAACATCGGACCTCAGACGGATGGAAATGCGATGCGCAAGATCCTGATCACGGCGGCAGCATTGCTGCTGGCCGCCCCGGCTCTCGCCCAGACCGCGAAGGACGCCTTGACGGTGGACCTGCCGGGCGACGCCGCGACGCTCGATCCGCACATCCAGTGGGACACCGACAGCTACACCGTCTATCGCAACATCTTCGACAACTTGGTCACCCGGGACCCGGCCGGCAAGATCGTCCCGCAGGTGGCGACCGCGTGGCGCTACGCCGACGACCTGACCGTCGTGTTCGACCTGCGGACCGACATCATCTTCCAGGACGGCACGAAGCTCTCGGCCGAGGACGTGGCGTTCAGCGTCAACCGCATCATCGACCCGGGCTTCCGCAGCCCGCAGCTCAGCCAGTTCGACCAGATCACCCGCGCCGAGGTGACTGGCCCCGCCCAAGTCACGCTGCATACGAGAACGCCCTACCCCGCGCTGCTCGCCCAGCTGGTGAAGCTGTCCATCGTGCCGAAGGCGGTGGTGGAGCGGGTCGGCAACGCCGCCTTCAACCAGCAGCCCGTGGGCAGCGGTCCCTACCGGCTGCGCGCCTGGCAGCGCGGCGTGCAGACGGTGCTGGAAGCCAACGACGCCTACTGGCGCGGCAAGCCGCCATTTCAGACCGTAACGTTCCGGGCCGTACCGGACCTTTCCACCCGGGTCGCCGACCTACGGACCGGGCGCGCCGACATCGTCCGCGGCCTCACCCCGGATGAGGCGGAAGCACTGAAGCCCGAGCGCAGCCTGCAGGTGCTGTCCGGGCTCACGGAGCGGATCGGCTACCTGTTCGTCAACGCGCTCGCCGGCCCCACCCGGGACGTGCGCGTGCGCCAGGCGATCGCGATGGCCATCGACCGCGACACCATCGTCGCCGCGCTGTACGCAAACTATGCCAAGCCCGCGAGCATCGTGCTCACCCCGGCGAATTTCGGCTACACGCCCGACGTAACGGGCTGGCCCTACGACCCCGCCCGCGCCCGTGCGCTAATCAAGGAGGCGGGTGCGGAGGGCGCCGCGCTGACGTTCACCACCTCGCCTGCCTACGACCGACGCCTGACCGAGGCGATCCAGCAGATGCTGCAGGATGTCGGCCTGCGCGTGCAGATCGTCGAGGTGGACCAGCCGACCTTCCTGCGCCGCCGCCAGGGCAACCCGGAGGAGGCTGGCAGCCTCTCCCAGGGCCGCTGGTCCTGCGCCTGCCAGGACGCGGACGGCGTCATCTTCCCGCTGTTCCGCAGCGGCGGCATGTGGTCCAAATACGCCAACCCGGAATACGACGCCGAAGTGGACGCGGCCCGGACCGTGCTGGATGAGGGCAAGCGCCTGGCGCATTACCGCCGGGCCTTCGAGATCCTGCGCCAGGACGTGCCCGGCGTCGGCCTCTACCAGGACGCCGCCATCTACGGCGCCCGGCGCGAGCTGCGGTGGAAGCCGACCCCGAACGAGGCGTTCTTTATCATGGACATGGCGTGGCAGCCGTGAGCGTGCCGCGGGACGCCTGACGCGTGCTTCGAATCGTCGCCGGGCGGGTCATGCAGGCGGCGGTCTCCACGCTAGGCGTGCTCACGCTCGTGTTCTTCATCATGCGCCTGTCCGGCGACCCGACGCTGCTGCTCGTCCCCGAGGGCGCGTCGGCCGAGCAGATCGCGCAGCTGCGCCACGCGCTGGGCTTCGACCGCCCGCTGCTGGTCCAGTACGGCGCCTACCTGGCCGACCTCGCCCGCGGCGACCTCGGCGAGAGCCTGGTGCAGCGCGCGCCGGTGTCGACTATCCTCGCCTCACGCATCCCCTACACCCTGGCGCTCGCCACCGGCGCGATGCTGGTCGCACTAGGCATAGGCATTCCCGCGGGCATCGCCATGGCGGTCTGGCGTGGCCGGACGATCGAGCGGGTGCTGGCGGCGCTGGTGCTGGCGGGGCAGAGCCTGCCGACGTTCTGGTCCGGCATCCTGCTCGTGCTGCTGTTCGGCGTGGTGCTGCAATGGCTGCCCACCTCGGGCGCGGACGGCCCGGCGTCGCTGATCATGCCGTCGGTCGCCCTGGGGGCGCTGACCATGTCCACCTTCGCGCGGATGACGCGCATCGCGGTGCTGGACGAGCTGTCGCGCGACTACGTCGTGGCGGCCCGGGCGCGCGGCCTGTCGCTGAGGGCTGCCGTGACGCGGCACGTGCTGCGCAACGCGGCGATCCCCGTGGTGACAGTGGCGGCGCTCGAGATCGGCAACCTGCTCGCAGGCGCCATCATCGTCGAGACCGTGTTCGCCTGGCCCGGCATCGGCCAGCTCGCGATCCAGGCCATCTCGTCGCGCGACTTCCTGGTGGTGCAGGCCGTCGTGCTGTTCGTCTCCGTCGCCTACGTGGCGATGAACCTGCTCGCGGATCTCGCCTACGCCGCGATCGACCCGCGCATTCGCATCTCGGCATGATTGCGCGCATACCGCCGGGCATGCGCCTGGTGCTGCTGCTGCTGGCCGGCTTCGCGCTGGCGGCGCTGGCGGCGTCCTGGCTGTCGCCGCACGACCCGATGCGCCAGTCCCTGCTGCTGCGCCTGCGCCCGCCCGGCACTGTGGCACCTGCGGGGAGCTTCCTGCTGGGCACGGACGACCTGGGGCGGGACCTACTGTCGCGCACGCTCTACGGCGCGCGCGCCTCCCTCGCGGTGGCAATGTTGTCGGTCGCGGTGTCGCTGCTGCTGGGCACGGCGCTGGGCCTCGTGGCCGGCTGGTTCCGCGGCTGGACGGCGGTGCTGGTGATGCGCCTGGTGGACACGATGCTGTCCATTCCCGCCATCCTGCTGGCGGTGCTGACGGTGGCCGTCCTGGGGCCGGGCTTCCTCAACCTGGTCATCGTGCTGGGGCTGACGCGCTGGCCGCGCTACACGCGGGTGGCGTACGCCGCGACGCTGCAGGTGGCGTCGCTGCCCTACATCCGCGCCGCCGAGATGGCCGGCGCGGGCGCTGCCCGCATCCTGCTGCGCCACGTCCTGCCCAACATCGCCGGGCCGCTTATGGTGGTGGCGACCAGCGAGTTCGGGCTGATGATCCTGTTCGAGGCGGGTCTCTCCTTCCTCGGCCTCGGCATCCAGCCGCCGCAGCCGAGCTGGGGATCGATCATGAGCGCGGGGCGCCAGCACGTCGCGCGGGCCTGGTGGCTGACCGTGTTCCCCGGTGCGTGCCTGTTCGTGCTGGTGCTGTGCGTGAACCTGTTCGGGGACTGGCTGCGGGACCGGGTGGACCCGCGATCGAGGGGGCGGTGATGGATTTCACGGGCAAGCGCGTCGTCGTCACGGGGGCAGCCGGCATCTTCGGCGGCTGGATCGCGGCCGCCTTCGCACGGGCGGGCGCGCTGCTGTGTCTCTCGGACGTGCGGCGCGATGCGCTCGACGGGGTGGTGGAGCGCCTCGGCCTCGATCCCGCGCGCACGCTGCTGCACGGCACCGAGCTCACGAGCGAGGCATCGATCGGCGAACTCGCGGCCCTTGTCGAGCAGGGCTGGGGCGCGCCGGACATCGTGGTGAACAACGCCGGCATCTACCCGCGCACGGGCGGCCTGCTGGAGCTGGAGGCGGCGGAGTGGGATCGGATGATGGCGGTGAACCTGCGCGCGCCATTCCTGGTCACGCTGGCGATGGCGCGGCTGATGATCGCGGGTGGGGCCGCCGGGTCGGTGGTCAATATCGGCTCGGGCGCGGCGCGACAGATGCGCGCCGGCTCCGTGCCGTACTGCACGTCCAAGACGGCGCTGGAGCGGCTCTCCAAGGGGCTCGCGCTCGATCTCGCGCCGCACGGCATCCGCGTCAACGTCGTGGAGCCCGGCTTCGCCCCGGGCAGCGAGGTCAGCCATCTGTCGCCGGACTACGTCGAACGCATGCGCGCACGCATCCCGCTCGGCCGCACGTCGGGACCGGAGGACGCGCCCGGCGCCGTGCTCTATCTCTGCTCGCCGGCCGCGTCCTTCATCACCGGCGCGGTGCTGAGCGTGGACGGCGGCAACTCCATCGGCACATACGAGCCTCTGCCGAAATGACCCCGGCGCTGCTCGTCGAGGACCTGACGCTCGCCATCGGCGGCGCCCGCGTGGTGGAGGGCATCGGCTTCGCGGTTGCTCCGCGCGAGGTGCTGGCGCTGGTGGGGGAGAGCGGCTGCGGCAAGTCGCTGACCGCGCAGGCGCTGATGCGGCTGCTGCCGTCCGCGGTGCGGCAGGTGTCGGGGCGCGTCACGCTCAGCGGCCAGGACGTCTCGGCGCTTCCCGAGCGCGCCATGCGCCGGCTGCGGGGACGCCGGATCTCGATGATCTTTCAGGAGCCGCAGGCGGCGCTCGACCCGCTCTCGACCATCGGCGCGCAAGTCGCGGAGGCGACGGGCCTGCGCGGGCGGCAGGCGCAGGAGGCGGTGCGGGGCATGCTGGAGCAGGTCGGCATCTCCGACCCGGCCCGGCGCATGGAGCAGTATCCGTTCGAGCTGTCGGGCGGCATGTGCCAGCGGGTCATGATCGCCTCCGCCCTGATCGCCGGTCCCGCGGTGCTGGTCGCGGACGAGCCGACGACCGCGCTGGACGTGACGATCCAGGCGCAGATCCTCGACCTGCTGCGCCGGCTGGCGGCCGAGCGCGGCACGGCCGTCGTGCTGATCACCCATGACATGGGCGTGGTGGCCGACATCGCCGACCGGGTCGCCGTCATGTACGCCGGCCGCGTCGCCGAGACCGGCCGGACCGAGGCGCTGTTCGCCGGCCCGCGCCATCCCTACACCGCCCTGCTGCTCGCCGCCCTGCCGCGCCGGGACGACGCGCCGAAGTCCCGCCTGGCGACGATCGAGGGCCGCGTGCCGACACCCGTCGAGTTCGGCCCGGGCTGCCGCTTCGCCGGGCGCTGCCCACTCGGCGACGACCGGTGCCGGGCGGTGCAGCCGCCGTTGCGCGACATGGGCGGGGGCCATCTCTCCGCCTGCTGGCACGCGGAGCGCGTGTCGTGACGGACGCGCTCCACATCACCGACCTCGCCGTGCATTTTCCGGCCCGCGGCGGCCGGCCGATCCGGGCGGTCGATGGAGTGTCGTTTGAAATCGCGCCCGGCGAGACGCTGGGGCTGGTGGGCGAGAGCGGCTGCGGCAAGTCGTCCGTCGCGAACGCCGTAGTCGGGCTGGTGCCTCCCACGCGCGGCAGCATCCTGGTGGGCGGCACGGAGGTGGCGCACGCCGACCGGCGCACCCTGCGCCAGGTGCGGGCCGGGGTGCAGATGGTGTTCCAGGACCCCGTCACGTCGCTCAACCCCCGCATGACCGTGGGCGCCGCCGTGGGCGAGCCGCTGGAGGTCCACGGCATCGCGCGGGGCCACGCGCTGTGCGAGCGCGTGGCGGAGCTGCTGACCGAGGTCGGGCTGCGGCCGGAGCACGCGGCGCGCTACCCGCACCAGTTCTCCGGCGGGCAGCGGCAGCGCATCGTCATCGCCCGCGCCCTGGCGCTGCGCCCCGCCCTGCTGGTGTGCGACGAGGCGGTGTCCGCACTGGACGTGTCCGTGCGGGCGCAGATTCTGAACCTGCTGGTGGACCTGCAGCGGACGCGCGGGATGGCGTGCCTATTCGTCTCGCACGACCTCCTGGTGGTGCGGCACGTCTGCGACCGGGTCGCGGTGATGTACCTGGGCAGGCTCGCCGAGCTTGCGCCGCGCGACGCCCTGTTCGCAGCCCCGCGCCACCCGTACACGCGGGCCCTGCTCGCGGCAGTGCCGGAGCCCGACCCGGCCGCGCAACGCGCCAAGGCCCGCATGCCCCTGACCGGGGAGATCCCCAGTCCGGCCGACCCGCCGCCGGGCTGCACGTTCCATACGCGCTGTCCCTTGGCGCAGGAGGTCTGCTGCCGGGTTGTGCCGGAATGGCGCCGGGTCGGAAACAGCATGGTGGCCTGCCATCTCGCAACCTGATCGGCGCAGGCGCGTGGTAACCACCCCCATCTCGCCGGCCACTGGATCAGGCTGGTCGCGAAGGTTTAGCCCCAATACCGTTCATTTAAACCGCGTCCAGTTTGAAACCCGTGGTCCCGCCCGCCCTCAACCAAAGAGAATCGCTCTGCCAGAAGGCCCCGGGATCAAAGAGCGGCGCTACGAGTTTCAAACTGGACGCGGTTTAGGTTCCTAAACGCCCTATATCACTGGTCGAATTTTCTGGGATCGACAGCGATGGCGGGTGTTCCTGCCGGCCTTCCAGCCGGCGTTCGTATCAGCGACCACATCAGCCTCGGCGTGATCGCCCGGGCCTTTCCGCC
>JBBSIT010000022.1:0-16213 GCA_038231995.1 Acetobacterales bacterium
ATGCTGCTGGCCGAGGGCTGGCACGAGAGGGTCCGCGGCGCCGTGCTGCTGAGCGGCCTGTATGACCTGGAACCGGTGCGGGCCAGCAAGGTCAACGACTGGATGCGCATGGACCCGGCCATGGCGGCGCGCAACAGCCCGATCCGCCTCATCCCTCGCGGTCCGGCCCCCCGCGTGCTCGCCAGCTACGGCGGCTCGGAGACGCGCGAGTTCAAGCGGCAGACGAGGGACTACGCCGCCGCCTGGTGCGCCGCCGGGCACGAGGCGGCCGTGCTGCCGCAGGAGGCGCGCAACCATTTCGACCTCGCCGTGGCGCTCGGCCTGCCCGGCGATCCCCTGTGCCGCGCGGCGGCGGCGTTCATGCGGTAAGCTGCGCCGAACATCGCCGGGAGCTTTCCATGCTCGAAGTCCTGATCGCGCTCGCCATCGTCCTCCTGCTTGCAGTGTTCCTCGGCGTGCGCACCGTGCCGCAGGGCCAGGTCTGGACCGTCGAGCGGTTCGGCGCCTTCACCCGGCTGCTGGAGCCTGGGCTCAACCTGCTGCTGCCGCTCGTCGAGCGGGTCCGGCACAAGATGAACGTGCAGGAGATCGTGCTCGACATCCCCGAGCAGGCCGTCATCACCCGCGACAACGCCGCCGTCACCGTGGACGGCATCATGTACTACCGCGTGCTCGACCCGGCGAAGGCCGCCTACGGCGCGCAGAACCTCGTGCAGGCGCTGACCACCATCTCCATGACCAACATCCGCTCCGTCATCGGCGCGATGGACCTCGACGGCGCGCTGTCCGGCCGCGAGGAGATCAGCGCCAAGCTGCTCGCGGTGCTCGATCACGCGACGGCGCCCTGGGGCGTGAAGGTCAGCCGCGTGGAGCTGCGCAAGATCGAGCCGCCGGCCAACCTCGTCGCCGCGATGAACCTGCAGATGACCGCCGAGCGCGAGCGCCGCGCCACCGTCGCCCGCGCCCAGGGCGAGCGCGAGGCGGCCGTGACCCGCGCTGAGGGCCAGAAGCAGGCGGCGGTGCTGGAGGCGGAGGCCCGGCTCGAAGCCGCCATCCGCGACGCGGACGCGCGCGAGCGGCTGGCCGACGCGGAGGCCAAGGCGACCCGCGTGGTGGCCGAGGCCGCTGCCGGACAGGGCGAGGCCGCGCTGCGCTACTTCATCGCCCAGCGCTACGTGGACGCCATCGGCCGGCTCGCCGCCAACCCGTCCGGCCGCACCCTGGTGATCCCGATCGAGTCCAGCGGCCTGGCTGGCGGCATCGCCCAGGCGATCGAGGCGATGCGGCTGGGCAGCGGGCCGGAGGTGCGGGCCGGCTCGGCGCCGCCCGTCCCGCCGCGATGAGCGCCGGGGCAGCCTGGCTGCTCGCCGGCCTCGCCTGCTGCGCGGCCGAGATGCTGCTGCCCGGCGTCTTCCTGCTGTGGGTCGGGCTGGCCGCCTTCGGCACCGGCGCCGTCACGCTCCTGCTCGCGCCGAGCTGGGAGGAGCAGCTCGTCATATTCGCCATCCTCGTCGCGGGGCTGATCTCGGTCGTCGGGTTGCGGCTGCGCTCGCGACCGCGCCGAACCGACTTGGTGAACGCTCCGGCCTCCGGGCTGATCGGCGCCACTTGCCGCGCGGTCGCGTTCAGCGGCGCCGAGGGCCGGGTGCGCCTGGGCGACAGCACTTGGTCGGCGCGGCTGGTGTCCGGCGAACCGGCGGTGGAGGGCGAGAGGCTGCGCGTCGTCGGTCTGGACGGGACCGTGCTGCTCGTCGTGCATCACAACAGGGCATGAGTTCCTCCCGCTTGCACTACGTAGCGTACACGATAATGTAGCAGAGTAAGCAACTACAGAGAAGTGTCATGGGTGTTCCCGTGTCCATTCGGCTGGACGACGATGTCCGCGACGAGCTTGAGGCGCAGGCAGGGACCCAGGGCGTTGGCCTCTCGACCCATCTGCGTGACCTCGCGACCCAAGCCGCCCGGCAGGCGCAGCGCGCACGCATCCGCCAGGCGAGCGAGGCGGTCGGCAGCCATGTCGCCGCGTCGCCAGACGGACAGGCGTTCTATCAGGACTGGGGCACCCCGCGGGCCGATGCCGGCTGATACGGCCTTCCTGGCGCTGCATGCCAGGCAGATCGTGCTCGCCGACTGGTGTGGCGACGCGCTGCCCCGAGAGCCGAACAAGCTCCGGCCGGCGGTCGTCGTGGAGGATGACGGGCTGTTCGCCCCAGCCTACCCCAACGCGATCCTGGTCCCGCTGACCGACGATGCCAGGCTCGCCATCCCGGACCTGTCGGTGGCGATCCTGCCGACGGCCGAGAACGGCTGCAGCAAGACATGCTGGGCAGTGTCGCATCTCGTGGCAACGACGTCGAAGCTGCGGCTGCGGGCTACCCCCTCGCGGGTCACGCCCGAACAGCTCGGCGCCATACGCCGGCAGATCGCGATGGCGGTCGGAGTCGCGGGGCATGCGGCGACGGTGCTGCTGTAGGAGGCGCGCAACCACTTCGACCTCGCCGTGGCGCCCGGCCTGCCTGGCGATCTTCTGTGCCGCGCAGCGGCGGCGTTCCTGCGCGGAGCTGGGCTGGCGAATTGGACTGGAGCTGATCAGGTATGATTAGGCTTGATTGCTCCGGAGGGCATCTGCATGGAAACCAAGGTCATGACGGCGCATGTGCCGATCCCGCTAGCCGACAAAGTGGACGAGATCGCGGCGCGGCTGGAGCGGTCGCGCGGCTGGGTGGTGAAGCAGGCGCTCGCGGCCTGGGTCGACCAGGAGGAGGAGCGCCGGCGGTTGACGCTGGAGGGCCTGGCCGACGCCGATGCCGGCCGCCTGATCGACCACGCGGCGGTGCAGGCCTGGGCGGACAGCCTCGGGACCGATCACGAGCTGACGGTCCCGCGGCACGGCTGACGGCCGCCGATGCAGGTCCGCTGGACCGGCCGGGCCCTTTCCGACCTCGCCCGCCTGTCCGATTTCCTGGCCGTGGTGAACCGCCAGGCCGCCGCCCGCACCGTGCAATCCCTGTCGGCGGCCGCCTTGCGGCTGGGCGACAACCCGCGCCTCGGTTTGCCGCTGAAGGAGTTCGCCCCGCGCGAGGTTCGCCGTGTCATCGTCGCCGGCGCCTAGTGCGTGATCCGTGCTGATAGGCGTACGGATCACGCACTAGGCTTTGTTTTTGCGAGCATCTTTATCCGACGGGTGATCCCGTTTGGTCAGATGATGCTCTATGAGATGCGTTACGAGATCGGCCCCGAGGGCGTCATCGTGCTGCGCCTCTGGCACGCCCGTGAGGACCGTTGATCGCCCATCGTGCTTGCCCGCGCCACGCGCTCATCACCCGCGCCGTCGAGACCCGCATCTCGTAGGCCTGATCGGGACCGTGCTGCGCGTCACGCCGCCCAAAGTCATGCCGCCACGAACTGAAGCTCGGCTAGCCGGGCATACAGCCCGCCCTCGCGCAGCAGCGCCTCGTGCGTGCCCTCCGCGACCACCTTGCCCCCGTCCATCACGATGATGCGGTCCGCCCGGCGCACGGTGGCGAGGCGGTGGGCGATCACCAGCGTGGTCCGCCCCTGCGACAGCACGGCCAGCGCGTGCTGCACCGCCGCCTCGCTCTCCGCGTCGAGCGCGCTCGTGGCCTCGTCCAGCAGCAGCACCGCCGGGTCGCGCAGCACGGCGCGGGCGATGGCGACGCGCTGGCGCTGGCCGCCGGACAGCCGCACGCCCTTCTCGCCGAGGAAGCTGTTGAAGCCCTGCGGCAGGTCGTCGAGGAAGCCGGCCGACGCGGCTTCGGCGGCCGCGCGCACCTCGGCGTCGGAGGCGTCCGGCCGGCCGTAGCGAATGTTGTCCCACACGTCGGCGCCGAAGATCACCGGGTCCTGCGCGACGAGGCCGATGCGCGCCCGCACGTCGGCTGGGTCGGCGAGCTTCAGGTCCACGCCGTCCATCCGCACGCTGCCGGCGGCCGGGTCGTGGAAGCGCAGCAGGAGCTGGAACACCGTCGTCTTGCCCGCGCCGGAGGGGCCGACGAGCGCGACCGTCTCGCCGGGCTCGACCCGCAGGTTGAACCCGTGCAGCGCGGAGCGGTCGGGCCGCGACGGGTAGCGGAAGCCGACATTGCGGAACTCGACCCGGCCCTGCGGCGGCCGCGGCAGGGCGACCGGCGTCGCGGGTGCGGCGATGGCGGGGCGCTCGGCCAGCAGCTCGCCGATGCGGTCCGCGGCGCCGGCGGCGCGCTGCACCTCGCCCCACAGCTCGCTCATGGCCGTGACGGACGTGGCCACCAGCACGGCGTAGAACACGAAGGCGGACAGCTCGCCGCCCGACATGCGCCCAGCCACCACCTCCCGCCCGCCGACCCACAGGCTGAGCGTGATGGCGCCGAAGCCCAGCAGGATCACCACGAAGATCAGCCCGCCCCGCACCCGCACCCGGGCGAGCGCCGCCTGCACCGATTCCTCCACCCGCCCGGCGAAGCGGGCCCGGTCCTGCGGCTCGTGCGTGAAGGCCTGGACGGTGCTGACCGCGTTGATCGTCTCCTCCGCGTAGGCGCCGAGGTCGGCGATGCGGTCCTGCGCCGCGCGCGATAGCCGCCGCTCGCGCCGGCCGAACAGCACCAGCGGCACGACCACGAGCGGCACGACGGCGACGACGAACATCGCGAGCTTGGCGCTGGTGACCACCAGCATGACCAGCGCCCCCAACGCCGTCAGCGCGCTGCGCAGCCACTGCGAGATGGCCGCGCCGATCAGCCCTTGCAGCAATCCGGTGTCGGCGGTCAGCCGCGTCAGCACGTCCCCGGTGCGCAGCGTCTCGAAGAACGCGGGCGGCAGGGCCAGCACCCGGTCGAACACGGCCCGGCGCAGGTCGGCCGCCACGCGCTCGCCCAGCCAGGACATCAGGTAGAACCGCGCCGCCGTCGAGACGGCCAGCGCCGCGACCACGCCGAACATGGCGAGCGCCGCGGTGTCGAGATGCGCCGCGTTGCCGTTGGCGAACCCGTCGTCGATCAGCCGGCGCAGCCCCTGGCCCAGCAGCAGCACCAGCCCGGCCGCCAGCGCGAGGGCGACCGCGGCGCCGATGGCCCGCCCGGCGTAGGGGCGCAGGAACGGCAGCAGCAACCGCAGGGCGGACAGGCTGGCGCGCGGCTTCGGGTCGGTCAGCGTCGTTCCTCCAGGAGCTGGGCGACCTGCACGGGCCGGAAGCCGTGCACGTCCACGCCCACGTCGAATTGCCGGGTCATCGGGCGCAGCCGGCCGTGGCTGTGCCCGTGCAGGTCCAGCGCGCCCTTGCTCATCCCGCGCCAGGTGCGGAAGGCGTAGTGGCAGAGCACGAGCGCCACGCCGTCCACCGCGAGTTCCATATAGGGCTGCACGCTGGCCCAGCCAGGGAGCGCCAGGCAGGCGGGCGGATCGTTGTTGCCGGTGACGAGGTGCTTGCGCCCGTGCAGCCCGGCGAGCAGCGCCGCCATCCGCTCCGGGGTCTGCCGGATCGCGAAGTCGCCGAGGTGCCAGATGTCGTCCTCGGGTGCGACCGTCTCGTTCCAGCGCGCGATCATGGCTGCGTCCATGGTCGCCACGTCCGGGAACGGCCGGCGATACAGCGCGCGGGCGCCGGCATGGCCGAAATGCGTGTCCGCGGTGAACCAGGTGGCCAAGCGCCGTCTCCGCCCATATGCGAACCCATGACAACGCAAACCGGGTTGGCCGGACGCATGGGCTTGCGCCGGGCCGTCATCCCACACGTGGACGACCTCGGCGCGACGCATGGCGCCAACCAGGCGTTTCTCCGGCTCGCCGCAGCCGGGCGGGTCACGTGCGGCAGCGTAATAGCCCAGACAACCACATCACCCTCGCGCACCTGGTCGAGTAAGCGGGCCAGATCGGGGTGGTTGCGCTGGGCACCGGACAGCTTCTCTCGTAGGGGCGTCGGCAGCCCGCCTCCCGCAGCGCCCGACGCTGGAGGGCGAGGTCCTGGTCATCGGTGCTGACGCGGGCGTAGCCGCGAGCATGGGAATCGTCGCAGATATTGTTGCGGAATTTTGCTATTCTGCAACAAACATCTGCAACAAGGAAAATGCCCGGTCAGCTTGGCTTCCGGTTGCGGTCGCAGAACTCACAATTTGTGCGACAGCCTTTTCCAATGCAAGCTTACGGAACCCTGTCGCTGTCGGTGAACAGGGCCTGGTAGAGCGTTGCTTCAGTCGTGCCGTCAGCGCGGTTCATCTTGATGGTCCGCATCACCATGTTTCGATCAAGCAACTTAAAGCCGGACTGCTTAACAGCTGCCGCAACCAATGCTGCTAGAGGCGTGGGGGCCTTGTCGGGCTGGGTCACCCAGGAATACCGCCCATCTTCGCCCTGGTGGACGACTGCTGCAAATGGACCGACGCCAGACAGCCCCAAGCCGACCTGATCACCGGATAAAGTCGCGACCAGCTGGTTCGATACATCATCGTTTTCATCTGTCGTTTCGAGGATATCGACACCCTTACGCCGAAGTCCCGCAATTAGGTCGCGATGAAGGGGGCTGCCCATCGTGACGTAAACCTTACGGAAGTTTGGCTCGGCAAGACTGCCGTAACATGTCGCCAACGCGTCCATGATCGACTGGAATGTCGCGTCAGCTGACGTGCCGTGTGGGGCCTGGCTCATGGTAGCTCCCGTCCTGATGGGTGACCGTGGATTCTGCCGGCTGAATCCTGATGGACACGAACGATAGACTGGCTCTTGCCATTCGGTGCCGCCCCAATTCGTCGGCCGAAGTCGTAGTCGCGAATGCCGGATCGACCGGGCACAGGCGATCCCTTTTCCCATGCTTCCTGCGTTAGCGCATCAGCCTCTGCCGAGCTGCCATCGAATGTTGAAGTTTTCGTGCCTTGTCTTACTCGGTTCCGGTTCTGCGCGGTTCCGGCGACATGCCCATCCTGCTTCTGCCGCGAGATTGGTGGTGCCTCGACCACAGTCGATGAGGTCGTTGCGCTTGGCTTGGTTCTGTCAGTTGCGGGAGTTCCTGTCGGCTTCTCGGGTAGAACTTGCTTCAGAATGGCCCCGCCGACCGCGCGAGCTGCCGCGGCCGCTCCTCCGGCTATCCCCGCTGCAGCAACTCCAATCGCAGTCTCAACAGGGTAAACTGGCCGGATCGCATCGAGAGCGGGGTCAGGAGGCTGCCTGCTCTTCTCGATGGCTGCTTGCGTAGCCGGATCGCGGGCGCGCTCCGCAGCGTCGGCGACAAAGCGCGGCCACTGGTTGATCCCGACTGCCTGGATGGCTTCGGCGACCGTCCCAGCAGCGTCGCGGAGATCGTCCTGGCTTGTCGCTGTGGCGGCGCCGAGAGCGGCCCTGTGCAGGCTTCGGACAACGGGATCGTCGGTCCCGCGCCCGAAGAGCCGGGATGCGAAGGTCGCTTGATCGAGCGCGGTGGCACGCAGCCAGGCCGTCATAGCCTCCTTCAAGCGGGGCAGGGTGCCGCTGTGGTATTGGGCTTCGGCCTGCCTACGCTGCGCCGCCGGAAGCGACGCGATCGCGCCGTAGGCCAGCGCGAGGACGCGATCAGCCGTGCTCTTGCCCACCACGGACGAACCGGGCCCGGGCTGCTTGCCCTTGTCGGCCGCGGTCCCGTGCCCGAACCACATGTGATACTGCCGACCCTGATCCTCCCAACTCATCCGATACCACCATCGTTCTAGGCCCATATTCCTAGAACAAACAGTATCGCTGTCAATTCGCGCGTCCAGGTCACGTGAAACCTGATCCTGCTGAACTGGCAGGGCCTGTCTTACACGACCGGCACGGTCATCGACGTGGACTTCACGGCCAATGCCGTTCCCGAGCCGGCCTCGGTCGCGCTGCTCGGCCTGGGGTTGGCCAGCCTCGCCCTCAAGCGCCGGCGGACGCCTAAGTAGCGCTACACCCGCTCGATCAGGGCGGCGATGCCCTGGCCGACGCCGATGCACATCGTCACCACGGCGCGCTTCTGCCCGCGGCTCTCCAGCGCGTTCACCGCCGTCATGGCCAGCCGCGCGCCGCTCGCGCCCAGCGGGTGGCCGAGCGCGATGGCGCCGCCATGCGGGTTCACGTGCTCCGCGTCATCGGGCAGGCCGAGCTGGCGCAGCACGGCCAGGCCCTGCGAGGCGAACGCCTCGTTCAGCTCGATCACGTCGATCTCGGCGAGGCTCAGCCCGGTGCGCTCCAGCAGCTTGCGCACTGCCGGCGCCGGGCCGATGCCCATGATGCGCGGCTCGACGCCCGCCGTCGCCATCGCGACCACCCGGGCGCGGGGCGTGAGCCCGTGGCGCCGGGCCTCGCTCTCGCTGGCCAGCAGCAGCATGGCCGCGCCGTCGTTCACGCCGGACGCGTTGCCGGCCGTGACGGTGCCGGGGTTGCGGAACGGCGTCTTGAGCTTGGCGAGCATCTCCATCGTGGTGTCGCCGCGGGGGTGCTCGTCCCGGTCCACGACGGTATCGCCCTTGCGGCCCTTGATCGTCACCGGCGAGATCTCACGGGCGAAGAAGCCGCTGTCCTGCGCGGCCTTGGCCTTCTGCTGGCTGCGCAGCGCGAAGGCGTCCTGGTCGGCCCGGCTGACCTGGAACTCCTCGGCGACGTTCTCGCCCGTCTCCGGCATGCTGTCCGTGCCGTACATCGTCTTCATCAGGCCGTTGACGAAGCGCCAGCCGATCGTGGTGTCGTAGATCTCGGCCTGGCGCGCGAACGCCTCGGTGGCCTTGCCCATCACGAACGGCGCGCGGGTCATGCTCTCGACCCCGCCGGCCAGCATCAGCCCGGCCTCGCCAGAGCGGATGGCGCGCGCGGCCGTGCCGACAGCGTCGAGCCCCGAGCCGCACAGGCGGTTGAGCGTGCTGCCGGGCACCGTCGTCGGCAGGCCGGCCAGCAGCACCGCCATGCGCGCCACGTTGCGGTTGTCCTCGCCCGCCTGGTTCGCGCAGCCCATGTAGCAGTCGTCGAGCGCGTCCCAGTCCACGCCGGAGTTGCGCTCGCGCAGCACTCGGATGGGATGGGCGGCCAGGTCGTCGGTCCGCACGTCCTTAAGCGCGCCGCCGTAGCGCCCGATCGGCGTCCGCGTGAAATCGCAGATGAAGGCCTCGGCCATGACGCGCTCCCCGTTTGGTCGCGCCAGATTTAGGGGAGCGGCCGGCGCCGGGCAATGCCGGCGCCGGACGTTGCAGTGTTAGCGGCGATATGCGTGCCGACGGCGCCACTCGGCGCGGCGGCGCGCCGCTTCCCGCGCGCGGAAGCGCTCGCGCCGGTCCTGGCGGTAATACTGCACGGTCTCGGTCGCCGTGTCCGGCATGGCGAGGATCACGGCCAGCGCGTCCGGGCGCGCGAGCTGGGCGACGGGCGCCGCCTGGGCGAGTCCGGGCAGCGCGGCGGCGGCGGCGAGGATGGGAAGAGCGAGCAGCAACTTACGCATAGGCTGTGCCTCCTGGTCTGGATAATCGACGTAGCGGTTCAACGTGTCGCAGGCGTGGCCGATTCATGGCGTCAACGCGGCCTGACCTGGACCGGCGTGGTTGGCGTGGGCTGGGCGTTGCCGCATGATGCTCGCATGTCATTGATCGGAGATTAAGGGCGTGAGCGGCGTATTCGACCTCTCCAACCACGTCGCGGTGGTGACGGGCGGCGGGCGCGGCCTGGGGCGGGCCATCGCGACCGGCCTCGCCCGGCACGGCGCCAAGCTGGTGCTGTGCGGCCGCACCGAGGCGACCTTGCAGGAGGCGGCCGCCGCCCTGCGCGCCGAGGGCGCGGACGTGCTGGCCCATGTCGCGGACGTGTCGCGCGAGGCGGACGTGCTGGCCCTGCGCGACGCGGCGCTGGTCCGGTTCGGCCAGGTCGATATCTTGGTCAACAATGCGGGCGTCAACCCGATCTACCGCGGCATCGAGCGCACCTCGCTGGCGGAGTGGCAGGGCATCCTCGACATCAACCTGACCGGCGTCTTCCTGTGCTGCAAGCATATCGGCGGCGTCATGGCCGAGCGGGGGCGCGGCGCCGTCATCACGATCAGCTCGGTCGCAGGCCATGTCGGGCTGCGCCGGTCCGTGCCATACTGCTCGGCCAAGGGCGGCGCGGAGCTGCTCACCAAGGCGTTGGCGCTGGATTGGGCGGGCAAGGGCGTGCGGGTCAACTGCATCGCGCCGGGCTACTTCGAGACGGACCTCACGGCCGGGATGCGCGCCAACGAGGCGATGGCGGGCAGCCTGCTCGGCCAGACGCCGATGGGCCGCTTCGGCACGGACGCCGACATCGTGGGCGCCGCGGTGTTCCTGGCGAGCCCGGCGAGCGCCTACGTGACCGGGCAGAGCCTGCTGGTCGATGGCGGCTACACCGCGGCGTAGCGCCGTCAGGCGGCCCTGCCCGCGTCGGGACGCACGAGGCTCTCCTCCAGGAAGCCGTCCAGCCGCTCGAAGGTGCGCGACCAGGCGTAGCCGCGCTCGACGGCCTGCCGTCCCTGCGCGCCGAGGCCCGGGTGCTTGCCCTCGATGACCTCGGCCGAGAGGCGGGCGAGCGCCTCCGCGCCGTCGCCCACGAGGAGGTCGCGCCCAGCCTCGGCGCGCACGCCCTCGAAGGCCTGCGGCGAGGCTACGACCGGGAGCGCCATCGCCATCCCCTCCAGCACCTTGTTCTGGATGCCGCGGGCGATGCGGAGCGGCGCGACCGAGACGGCGGCGTGGGCGAGATAGGGCCGCACGTCCGGCACGCGCCCGGTCACGTGCACGCCGGGCAGGGTGGCGAGCGCGGTCACGTCCGGCCCGGGGTTGGCGCCGACGACGTGAAAGCGGGCGTTCGCCACGCGCCGGCGCAGCAGCGGCATCGCCTCGCGCGCGAACCAGATGGCGGCGTCGGCGTTCGGCCAGTAATCCATGTTGCCGGTGAACACCACGTGCGGCCCGGCGCCGTCATACGGGGTGTCGAACGCATGCACAGGGGAGAAGCTTTCCAGATCCACGCCGTTCTCGATCCACGTGACCCGGTCGCGGCTCTCTGGCGCCAGCTCGGCGAACCGGTCGCATTCCTGCTTCGACACGAAGAACGTGCGCTCGCAGGCCATCGCGGCCCGGCGCTCGAACTCAAGCAGGGTTCGGCCCTCGCGCGCCCACACACGGCTCATCGGCCAGCGTGACTGCCCGGCGTACGTGGTCCACTTCTCCGAATCGATGTCCTGCATGTCGAGTATCATGCCGGGGCGCGCCCGATGGATGACGTAGGGCGCCATCGCCGCGGAGTAGATGTACACGATATCCATCCGCTCGCGCGCCAGCGTCTCGTCGACCCAGGCCTGCAATCCCGCATGGGCGTAGTAATCCAGCATGAGCGGACGGCCCGGCCGGGCGCGGGCGAGCGATTTCAGCTTCTGCCGCCGCTTGTCGATGCCGAAGCAGGCCAGGTCCGCGCAGAGCGCGCGCACCCGCGGCACATGCTCCCAATCCGACGCATCATCCACCAGGCAGCCCAGGTGGATGCGCCAGGACTTCGAGAGATGCCCGAGCAGGTTCCAAGCGCGTATCTTCTCGCCCTTGTTCGGCGGATAGGGAAAGCGATGGCCGATGAACAGAAGGGTGCGCATGGCCCGCAGTGTATGTCCCGGGCCGACTTGGATTCAACCTCGGCGACGCAGGACTACCGCCTATGCGCAATGCAGGGTAGTGACCGGACAGACCAAAGCGGATCGGGCTGACGCATGCGAATCCTGCACGTACTGGACCATTCCCTGCCGCTGCAGAGCGGCTATGTCTTCCGCTCGCTCGGCATCCTGGCGGCGCAGCGCAGCTTCGGCTGGGAAACAGTCCACTTGACGACGCCGCGTTACAACGTGGGGGCGCCTGATGCGGAGATCGTGGACGGCTGGACGTTCCATCGCACGCCCAAGGCCACGTCGCGCCTCGCCGCCAGGCCGGTGATGCGCGAGGTCTCCGAGATGAAGGCGGTCGCGGCACGCCTCTCCACGCTGATCGAGGCGCATAAGCCGGACATCATCCACGCCCACTCGCCCGTGCTGGCCGGGCTGCCGGCGCTGTGGGCAGGGCGCCGGGCCGGCCTGCCCGTCGTCTATGAGGTGCGTGGGCCATGGGAGGATGCCGCCGTGGATCACGGCACCACGCAGGAGGGCAGCCTGCGCTACCGGGCGGTCCGGGGCCTTGAGACCATGTGCGCGCGCGGCGCCGATGCGGTGGTGACATTGTGCGAGGGCATGCGCGCCGAACTCGGAGGGCGCGGCATCCCGCCGGACAAGATCACGGTGGTGCCGAATGCAGTGGATGCCGACGGGTTCACGGGCGCTGGCAGCCGTGACGATGCCCTGGCGCGGACGCTGGGGCTTGAGGGACGCACCGTGATCGGCTTCATCGGGTCGTTCTACCGCTACGAAGGGCTGGATCTGCTGATCGCGGCATTGCCCGCCATACGCGAGGACGTGCCCGACGCCGCCATACTGCTGGTCGGCGGCGGCGAGGAAGCCGAGCGGCTGCGGGCGCAAGTGGAGCAGCTCGGCCTGCAGGACTCGGTCCGCTTCACCGGCCGGGTGCCGCATGGCGAGGTGCAGCGCTACTACGGGCTGGTCGATTACTTCGTGTACCCTCGCCGGAGCATGCGCCTGACCGAGCTCGTGACCCCGCTCAAGCCGCTTGAGGCGATGGCCACACGGCACATCGTCCTGGCCTCCGACATCGGCGGCCACCGCGAGCTCATCCGCGACGGCGTGACAGGCTTCCTGTTCGCGCCCGACAGCCCGGCGGCGCTGGCGCAGCGCGTGGTCCAGGCTGTGCGCAGCGGCGAAGTGGACGCGATGCGCGCGTCCGCACGGCACTTCATCGAGACCGAAAGAACCTGGACGACCAGCGCCTCGAACTATAAACCCCTCTACGCCAGGTTGCAGGGGCGCACCCGGCGCACGAAGCGGAGCTGACGGAACATGGATGCGCGCGTGGATGATCTCGACGGCGGGTTCGTCGCTGCCTATCTCGCCGACTCCGCCGCGGTCATGTCCGCCTTCGCGGCCGACCCGGCGGCGAGCCGGGTCATGCTGGACATGGCCGGCGCGATTGCAGGCGCCATGCGGGAGGGCGGCAAGCTGCTTGTGGCCGGCAACGGCGGCAGCGCCGGCGACGCGCAGCACATCGCGGGCGAGTTCATTTCCCGCCTGATGTTCGACCGCGCGCCCCTGCCCGCCATCGCGCTCACCACCGACACCTCGGCGATGACCGCCACGGCGAACGACTACGGCTTCGAGCACGTGTTCGAGCGGCAGGTGCGCGGCCTCGGCCGGCCCGGCGACGTGTTCCTCGGCATCTCGACCTCGGGAAAGTCGCCCAACGTGCTGCGCGCATTCGCGGCGGCGCGGGAGCTGGGACTGGTCACGCTGGGCTTCGCAGGGCAGGACGCCGGGCCGATGCGGGCGCTGTGCGATGTGCTGCTGGAGGCGCCCTCCCCGCGCACGCCGCTGATCCAGCAAGTGCACATCACCGCGGCCCATGTCGTGTGCGCCCTGGTGGAGCGGGCGATGTTCCCTGCGCGCGTGGCTGCCGCGGCTGAGTAGCATGCGGTCCGCCACCGTCCGCCAATGCGCCGTGCTCGTCGGCGGATTGGGCACGCGGCTGGGCGCGCTGACGGCCGATACACCGAAGCCCCTGCTGGAGTGCGGCGGCCGGCCGTTCCTGGGATGGCTGCTGCGGGAACTCGTGCGCTTCGGCGTGGACGACGTGGTCCTGCTCACCGGGCACCTCTCGGAGCAGGTCGAGCGGGCGGCGCAGGAGATCGCGGCCGCCCTGCCCCGTCCCGTCACGCTGCGGCTGTCCCGCGAGCCGGACCGTGCCGGGACCGGCGGCGCGCTGTTCCACGCCCGCGCGCTGCTGGACGACCGCTTCCTGCTGTGCAACGGCGACTCCCTGTTCGACGCCAACCTCGCCCGCCTGCTCGCCGCCGCCGCACGCGACGGGGATGACGCAGCCGTGGGCCGACTCATGCTGCGCAGGCTGGACGACACGTCCCGCTTCGGCGTCGTCGAGACCAGCGGCGACCGGGTCACCGCGTTCCATGAGCGTCCGCCGCCCGGCGCGCCGGCGCGACCCGGCGCCATCAATGGCGGCATCTACCTGTTCGACCGCCGGGTGCTCGACGAGGTGGCGCCCGCCTGCTCGCTGGAGCGCGACGTGCTGCCGGCGCTGGCCGCCCGCGATGCGCTGCGCGCGACGGCCGGCACGGGCTACTTCGTCGATATCGGCATCCCGGAGGACCTGGCGCGCGCCCGCGCCGAGTTGCCGCAGCGGATGCACCGACCGGCGCTGCTGCTGGACCGCGACGGCGTGCTGAACGTGGACCACGGCTGGGTCGGCACGCGGGAGCGGTGGGAGTGGATGCCCGGCGCATTGGCCGCCATCCGGGCTGCGACGGAGGCGGGCTGGCACGTCTTCGTCGTCACCAACCAGTCCGGCGTGGCGCGCGGCCACTACGACGAGGCGGCCGTGGGCGCACTGCACGCCTGGATGGCCGATCAGGCGCGGGAAGCGGGCGGAACGATCGACGACGTGCGCTACTGCCCGTTCCACCCGGACGGCGCGGTCGCGGAGTACCGCCGGGCCAGCGACTGGCGCAAGCCGCAATCCGGCATGCTGCTGGACCTGATCCGCGCCTGGGAACTCGATCCCGCGCGCTGCGTGATGGTGGGCGACCAGCCGACCGACCTCGCGGCCGCGGCTGGGGCCGGGGTGGCGGCGCGCCTGTTCCCCGGCGGTGACCTCGCCGCGTTCGTCGAGCCGCTGCTGCGCCGCCCGGATGCCGCAGCGCCACTGGAGGCCGTCCGATAATGGAGCAGACCGGAATCGTGCGCGCCCGGGCGCCGTTGCGCCTGGGACTCGCGGGCGGCGGGACCGACCTCAGCCCCTACTGCGACGAGTTCGGCGGCGCAGTGCTCAACATCACGATCGACCGCTACGCCTATGCGTTCATCGAGCCGTCCGACGACGGGCAGATCCACTTCGCCGCCCGCGACATCGGCGTGCAGGAGAGCTTCGCGCCGGATCTCGCGGCGCTCGCAGGGGCGAAGCTCGGCCTGCATGCGGGCGTGTACCGGCGCATGATGGCGCAATTCAACGGCGGGGCGTTGCTGCCGCTGCGGGTCACCTCCTACGTCGATGCGCCGCCGGGGTCGGGTCTGGGCTCCTCGTCCGCCCTCGTCGTGGCGCTGGTGGAGGCATTCCGTACCCTGCTGGCCCTGCCGCTCGGGCTCTATGACGTGTCGCATCTCGCGTTCGAGATCGAGCGGATCGATCTCGGCCTGGCCGGCGGCAAGCAGGATCAATACGCGGCGGCGTTCGGCGGCGCCAACTTCATCGAGTTCCTGGCCAATGACAGGGTGATCGTCAACCCGCTGCGGGTGCCGCGCGGGGTGGTCAACGAGCTGGAGGTCTCGCTGGTCACCTGCTTCACCGGCGTCTCGCGCCGGTCCGAGCAGATCATCGAGGAGCAGCGGCGGCGCATGGCGGTGCCCGCGAGCGAGGCCGTGGAGAGCCTGCACCAGCTCAAGCAGGACGCCATCGACATGAAGCAGGCGCTGCTCCGCGGCGAGATACGCCACATGGGGGAGATCCTCAACCGGTCCTGGATCGCGAAGAAGCGTACGGCGTCCGGCATCAGCACTCAGTTGATCGACCAGCTCTACGGCGCCGCGCTGTCCCATGGCGCCATCGCGGGCAAGGTGTCCGGCGCCGGCGGCGGCGGTTTCATGATGTTCATCGTGCCGCCGCAGCAGCGGGTCCGCTTGATCCAGGCGCTGCGCGAGGGCGGCGCGGAGGCGAGCGCGGTGCATTTCACGGCCCAGGGCGCGGAGTCCTGGACCACCGGCAGCGCGGCGGCCTGAGCGCCTATCCCGGCTACTTCCGTGCCCCGAGCCAGGCGAGGCCGAGCGCCAGCAGGCCTGCAGCGCCCGCGGCGCCGGCGAGAGGCGCGATCCGTCCGCCCGTCATCGCGCCCTTCGGCTCGAACAGGTTGCCCGAGGTCGGCGCCTGCCGGGGCGTGCGCGACAGCCCGTACTCCATGCCGCGATAGGCGATCCACCGCCCCAGCGCCGGCGCCAGGGGGCGTTGGTGCACTCGGCCGGTCCAGGGATAGTAGGATGCTCTTCCTTCTCTGGTTCGAGCACCCCGATGCCACACAAGCACAACGCCGATCGCCGTCACCACATTCCGAAGATGTCGTTCAAGGGGCAGAACTGGCC
>JBBSIT010000023.1:0-15573 GCA_038231995.1 Acetobacterales bacterium
GCGCTGCTGGACGCCGGCGCCGACGCGATCAAGCTGTTTCCCGCCGAGGGGTCCAGCCCGGCGGCGCTGCGGGCGATGCGGGCCGTGCTGCCGCCGGACACGCTGGTGCTGCCGGTGGGCGGGATGGACGCGGGCACGATGGGGCCGTGGCGGGATGCGGGCGCGGCCGGGTTCGGCATCGGCTCGGCCATCTATAAGCCGGGCGACACGCCAGGGGTGGTCGCGGAGAAGGCAAGGACGCTGCTGGCGGCGCTGAGCTGACCGCGTTGCGCGGCCTGGAGTCGCGTGCGACGGTCGCTAGGCAGGATGGGGGAGGCGCCAGGTGTTCGTTCGTGCGGGCGGGATCACGATGCATGCGCAGATGGAGGGGCCGCCGGGGGCGCCCGTGCTGGTGCTGCTGCACTCGCTCGGCACCTCGCTGCACGTGTGGGACGACCAGGCTGCGGCGCTGGCGGGCGCGTTCCGCGTGGCGCGGCCGGACCTGCGCGGGCACGGGCTGAGCGAGGTGACGCCGGGTCCGTACACGATGGAGCAGCTCGCGGAGGACGCGCTGGCGCTGCTCGACGCGCTGGGCGTCGGTCAGGCGCACGTGGCGGGGCTGAGCATCGGCGGCATGGTGGCGCAGGCGGTGGCGCACCGCGCTCCGGAGCGGGTGGCGAGCCTGATCCTGTGCGACACGGCGCTCGTGATCCCGCCGGCGCAGCTCTGGCACGACCGTGCTGCGCTGGTGCGGGCCGAGGGCATGAGTGCGGTAGCCGACGCGGTGATGGCGCGCTGGGTGACGCCGGGGTTCATGACGTCGCCGGGGGCGGCCGGGCTGCGGGCGATGCTGCTGCGCACGGCGCCGGAGGGCTACGCCGGGGCGGCGGAGGCGATCGCGGCGGCGGACCTCACGGAGCAGACGCGCGCGCTCCGGGTGCCTGCGCTGGTGCTGGTCGGCGACCGGGACGAGGCGACGCCGCTGGCCAGCGCCGAGGCGTTGTGCTCCGCGCTGGGCGGCAGCCTCGTCGTGCTGCCCGGCGCCGCGCACATCCCGACCGTCGAGGCGCCGGAGGCGGTGACGGACGCGATCCGGCAGTTTCTGCAGCCCGCGTCCGGGGACCTGCTCGAAGCCGGGATGGCGGTGCGGCGGCAGGTGCTGGGAAGCGCGCACGTGGATCGCGCGACCGCCGCGGTCACGGCGCTGGACCGGGATTTCCAGGCATTCATCACCCGTACGGCCTGGGGCGGCGTGTGGGCGCGGCCGCATTTCGACCGGCGGACGCGCAGCCTGCTGACGCTCGCGCTGATGGCGGCGCTTGGGCACCATGCGGAGTTCCGGCTGCATGTGCGGGCGAGCCGCAGCACCGGGGCGACGGAGGCGGACATCGCCGAGCTGCTGATCCAGGTCGCGGCCTATGCCGGCATCCCGGCCGCGAACAGCGCCGTGCGGATCGCCAAGGAGACGCTGGCGCAGATGGCGGCGGAGCAAGGGTCGTCGCACACATAGGTCGATTGCGTGTCCGCTCAGGCTGTGCGACGCTCATTTTTAGACACTGGCGTCATGAGCCAGCTCGGCGCAGGCGGGAGCGAACCCGCCGCGCAGCATCGATCAGGGACGGGGGACACGGGCATGACCGAACGGAACGGGTTGTCGCGCCGCGGCGCGCTGAAGCTTGGGGCCGCTGCGGCGGCGCTGCCGCTGGTGCACATCCGCACGGCAGGGGCTGCGGGCAAGCTCGCGCTCGGGTTCTGGGACCATTGGGTGCCGGCCGGCAACGACGCGATGCGCAAGCTGGTGAACCAGTGGGCGGAGCGCACCAAGACCGACGTGCAACTCGACTTCATCACTTCGGTCGGCAACAAGAACCTGCTGACGATCGCGGCCGAGGCGCAGGCCAAGAGCGGGCATGACGCGCTCGCCTTCCCGACCTGGGAGGTGCGCAACAACTCGCGGCTGCTGGAGCCTATGGACGACGTGGTCGGGCGGCTATCCGCGAAGTATGGGCAGATCACGCCGATCAGCGAGTATCTCGCGAAGTCCGATGGCGCCTGGCGGGCGATGCCGAGCATCTCGGGCAGCCAGAACAAGCCGTGCTGCTCGCGGCTGGATTTCTTCAAGCCGCAGATGAACATGGACCTGCAGACCATCTTCCCGGTCGCGGACCACATGGGCCCCGGCTACGACAACTGGACCTGGGACACGTTCCTCGCCGCGGCCGAGAAGGCGAAGGCGGCCAACCTCCCGTTCGGCTTGCCGATGGGCCAGTTCACCGATGCGGTGGACTGGGTGGGCGCGCTGTTCAGCAGCTACGGCGCCGAGCTGGTGGACGCGAAGGGCAACATCACCGTCAAGTCCGACAAGGTACGGACGGTGCTGGACTACGCGAAGCGGCTGGTGCCGCACCTGCAGGAGGATGTGTTCAGCTGGGACGACGCGTCGAACAACCGCTCGCTGATCTCGGGCCGCAGCGCTCTGATATTCAATCCTCCCTCGGCCTGGGCGGTGGCGAAGAAGGACGCGCCGCAGGTCGCCGAGCAGTGCTGGACCCATCCGAACCCCGCCGGCCCGAACGGCCGCGTGCTGCCGCATCTGCCGTATTTCTGGGGCGTGTGGAACTTCAGCCGCAACAAGACCGCGGCGAAGGAGCTGATCGAGTGGCTGAGCGAGCGGGAGCAGGCCATCCAGCTCTGCACCGCCACCAACGGCTACGACATCCCGCCGTTCCAGAGCATGACGGACTTCCCCGTTTGGAGGGAGGAGGGGCCGCCGAAGGGCAGCGTCTATAATTATCCGCTCAGGCCGGCCCACAACGCACGCGCGCACGTCGCCGCCTTCCCCGCGCCGCCCGATGTCGCCGTGCAGATCTACAACCAGGCGACCATGACCAAGATGATGGCGCGCTGCACCCAGGGCGGGCAGACCATCGATCAGACGATCGCCTGGGGGCAGGGCGAGCTGGAAGGCTTCAACCGCTGACGCCGCCACTGGGCCGGGCTGCCCGCCCGGCCCCGCGTTGAGGGAGGATCGCGATGCCCGACGGGACAACGCTTCCGGTTACGATGCCGCCGGGCACCATGTCCGCAGCGTCCGGCGGACTGCACAAGCTCATGCGTCGGCGATCGAGCATCGCCGTGCTGATGTGCGCGCCGCTGCTGCTGATCGTCGGCTCGCTGGTCGTGTATCCCGCGATATACGCCATCTACCTGTCGATGCTGAACAAGCGGATGACCAAGTTCGTCGGCTTCGACAACTTCGTCTATTTGCTGGGCCGGCCGACGTTCCAGGCGGTGATCCTGCAGAGCGTGATCTTCGCCGTGACGGCGGTGATCCTCAAGGCGCTGATCGGCTTCCTGCTGGCGCACATGATGCACAACATCCCCGATCGGCGGCAGCGGATCTGGCGCGGGCTGCTGCTGGTGCCTTGGGTGATCCCGCTGGCGATGAGCACGCTCGGCTGGTGGTGGCTGTTCGACCCGAGCTACTCCGCGTTCAACTGGCTGCTCAACGGGTTCGGCTTCCCGAGCGTCCCGTGGCTCGGCGCCACGTGGTGGGCGCGGTTCTCCGTCATCCTCGTCAACGTGTGGTACGGCGCGCCGTTCTTCATGATCATGTACCTGGCCGCGCTCAAGTCGGTGCCGGAGCAGCTCTATGAGGCGGCCGCGATCGACGGCGCCAGCGCGTGGCAGAAGCTGCTCCACGTCACCTTGCCGATGATGCGCAACATCATATCGATCACGGTGCTGTTCAGCCTGATCGTGACGTTCGCCAATTTCGACATCGTTCGCATCCTGACCAACGGCGGGCCGCAGGACCAGACGCACGTGTTCGCCACCTACGCGTTCCAGGTCGGCATCCAGTCGGGCGACATCCCGCTCGGCGCCTCTGTCAGCCTGTTCATGTTCCCGATCCTGGCGGTGTTCGCCTACTTCGTGCTGCGCGGCGTGACGCAGCGGTCCAAGGAGGCGATGTAGTGTCCGCGACCGCCCTACCCGCCGGCGCCGTCGCGCGCCGGCCGACGAAGAGCCTGCGGCGCGAGCGGCGCTGGGCGCTGTGGGCCAGCTATGCCTGCCTCAGCCTGTTCGTCGTGTTCTTCCTCACCCCGCCGTTCCACATGCTGGTGACGAGCTTCAAGGGCTCGGCCGAGGTGTCGAGCATGACGGGCAACCCCTGGTGGGTGAGCTCGCCGACGCTGGCGAACTACATCGAGCTGATCCAGGCGCTGAACTTCCAGGGCTTCTTCTGGAACTCGATCAAGGTGACGGCCAGCGTCGTCGTCGTCTCCATGGTGGTGTCGGTGCTGGCGGCGTTCAGCCTGGCGCGGATGAAGTTCTGGGGCAGCGGCGCGCTCGCCACCGGCATCTTCCTGACCTATCTCGTGCCGGAGAGCCTGCTGTTCATCCCGCTGTTCCAGATCATCGGCGCGCTCGGGCTGACCAACAACGCGTGGGCGATGGTGCCGCTCTATCTCACGCTCTCGGTGCCGTTCTGCACCTGGATCATGATCGGCTACTTCGCCTCCATCCCCAAGGAACTCGACGAGGCCGCGCTGATCGACGGCGCGAGCTGGTCGCAGATGCTGATCCGCATCTTCATACCCGTCGCCATGCCCGGCATCATCGCCGCCACCATCTTCGCCTTCACAGTGGGTTGGGGCACGTTCCTCTACCCGATGGCCTACCTCTACAGCACGGACCAGATGGTGCTGACAGTCGGCATCGTCAGCGACCTGATCCGCGCGGACGTGTTCCAGTGGGGCAAGATCATGGCCGGCAGCCTCATGGCCGCGGCCCCCCCGGTGATCATCTACGCGTTCCTGATGGACTACTACATCGCTGGCCTGACCGCCGGCGCCACCAAAGGATAGCTCACCCATGGCGCAGGTTTCCGTCCGCAAGGTCGTCAAGGAGTATGAAGGCGCCGTTCAGGCGGTGAAGGGCATCGACCTCGAGATCGCCGACCACGAGTTCGTCGTGCTCGTCGGGCCGTCGGGGTGCGGCAAGAGCACGACGCTGCGCATGATCGCCGGGCTGGAGGAGATCAGCGCCGGCGAGATCTGGATCGGCGGCAACGTGGTCAACGACGTGCCGCCGAGGGACCGCGACATCGCCATGGTGTTCCAGAACTACGCGCTCTATCCGCACATGTCGGTGTTCGACAACATGGCGTTCGGGCTGAAGCTGCGGAAGCTGCCGCGGGCCGAGATCAAGCAGCGGGTGGACGAGGCGGCGCGCATCCTCGACATCATCCCCCTGCTGGAGCGCAAGCCCAAGGCGCTGTCGGGCGGCCAGCGCCAGCGCGTCGCCATGGGCCGGGCCATTGTGCGCAACCCCAAGGTGTTCCTGTTCGACGAGCCCTTGTCCAACCTCGATGCCAAGCTGCGCGTGCAGATGCGCACCGAGATCAAGAAGGTGCACCAGACCGTGCGCACCACCACGGTCTACGTGACGCACGACCAGGTGGAGGCCATGACCTTGGCCGACCGCGTGGTGGTGATGAACCACGGCGTCATCGAGCAGGTCGGCCCGCCGCAGGAGTTGTACCATCACCCGACGACCCGGTTCGTCGCAGGCTTCATCGGCTCGCCGGCGATGAACTTCCTGCCCGTGCGCGTGATCGACGGCGACGGAGGCGGCCTCGCGGTCCAGCTCGCGGATGGTCACCGATTAGAGATACCGCCGGCGCGCCTGGACCGCTACCGGCCGTACAAGGGGCGCGAGATGGTTCTTGGCCTGCGCCCCGAGCACCTGACGGAGCCGCGCGAGCAAGGGCGCGCCAGCATCGCCAAGCTCGACGCCCTCGTGGACGTGGTGGAGCCGATGGGCATGGAGACGCTCGTGCATTTCTTCATTGCCGGCACGCCGGCCATCGCCCGCGTCGATCCGCAGACCCCGGCCATGCCGAACGAGACGCTGCCGCTCGCGGCGGACATGAACCACATGCACCTGATGGAGCCCGGTACAGGGCGGGTCGTGTAAGTGCAGGACCTCACGGGCAAGGCCGTCTGGATCACCGGCGCCGGCACGGGGATCGGGCGGGCCATAGCACTCGCCTTCGCCGGCGCCGGATGCCGGGTCGCGCTCACCGGCCGGTCGGAGGGGACGCTCGCCGAGACGGAAACCCTGGTGCGACAGGCCGGCGGCGAGTGCGTGGTGGCGCCCGCCGACGTGGCCGACCCGGCGCAGGTCGCGCGCGCCCACGCGGCCGTCGTCGCGGCGTTCGGCGATCCCGATATCCTGGTGAACAACGCCGGCACCAACGCGCGCCGGCGCCACTGGGCGGACCTCGCGCCCGAGGACATGGGCACCGTGGTGGACGTGAACCTCAAGGGTCCGTTCCTGTGCTCGCTCGCCGTGCTGCCAGCGATGCGGCGTGCAGGCGGCGGGATGCTGATCCACGTCGCCTCCGTCGCCGGCACCGGCATCTTCTCCGTGTCGGGGCCGACCTACACCGCGTCCAAGCACGGCACGCGCGCCATGTCCGCCACGATCAACGCCGAGGAGGGCATCCACGGCATCCGCAGCGTGTGCATCAACCCCGGCGAGGTCGCGACGCCGATCCTGGACACGCGTCCGAGGCCGCCGAGCGCGGAGGAGCGCGCGATCATGATCCAGCCCGAGGACATCGCCGCCGCTGCCGTGTTCGCCGCTCGCATGCCCGCCCGCACCTGCATGGCCGAGATGACCATCACGCCCACCGACAACCACTGGTATCGCGCCTCGGCGCACGCCATCGCGGAGATGGCGCGCTGATGGACGCCATGCCCACGCACACGGTGCCGGCGGACCGGCTGGAACAGCTCATCGCCGAAATATTCCTCGCCGCCGGCTGCAAGGCGGACGAGGCCGGGCGCATCGGCCACCACCTCGTCGGCGCCAACCTCGCCGGGCATGACAGCCACGGCGTGATCCGCGCGCCGCGCTACGTGCAGTGGCTGCGCGAAGGCAAGGTGCTCGCCGGGCAGCAGCTCACCGTCGTCACCGAGAGCCCCACCCACGCCGTCGTGGATGGCAACCGCGGCTTCGGGCAGACCATCGGCCCGCTCGCGGTGGATCTCGGCATCGCCAAGGCGCAGGCCGCCGGCATGGCGATCGTGGCGCTGCGCAACGCCGGGCATATCGGGCGCGTCGGCGACTGGGCGGAGCGCGCGGCGGCGGCCGGGCTGGTCTCGATCCATTTCGTCAACGTGGGCCTCGGCCTGCTCGTCGCTCCGTTCGGCGGGGTGGAGCGGCGGTTCGGCACCAACCCGTTCTGCGTCGGCGTGCCGCAGCCTGACGGCCCTCCCCTCCTGCTCGACCTCGCGACCAGCCTCGTCGCGGAGGGCAAGGTGCTCGTCGCGAGCAACGGCGGCAAGCCGGTGCCGCCGGGCGCGCTGATCGAGCCGGACGGCACCCTCTCCAGCGACCCGCGCACGCTCTACGGCCCGATCGAGGGCACCCATGTGCGCGATCCCGGCAACGGCGCCGGCGCCTTGCGCGCGTTCGGCGACCATAAGGGCTCCGGCATCGCCTTCATGTGCGAGATCCTCGCCGGGTGCTTCGCCGGCAGCCCGACTGCCGGGCCGATCCCGGGGGAGCAGCGCGGCGGGATCGTCAACGGCATGCTGTCGATCTATCTGCGTCCTGACCATTTCGGCGCCGGGCACTTCACGCAGGTCGCCGCCGACTACGCGGCCTACGTCAAGGCGTCCCGGCCCGCGCAGCCCGGCGGCGAGGTTCTGGTCCCCGGCGAGGCCGAGAGCCGCACCCGCGCGGCCCGCCTGCGCGACGGCGTGCCGCTGCAAGCCGACACCTGGGCGGCGATCCAGGACACGGCGCGCACGCTCGGAGTAACGGTTCGGTAATGTCCCGGGGCTAGCCTATGCCCCATGACCGATACCGCCCCGAACCTTCTCCGCTGGCCGCTCCGCCCCATCACGTGGAGCTTCGCCGACCCTGCCCGGGCGCCGGGCGCCAGCTTCTCCGGTTCGATCGACGCGGCCTACCGGTCGGTCATCGGCCTCGCCGTCCAGCGCTGGGCGGGCGTGTCGGGCCTGACCTTGCAGCAGGTGGAGGAATCCGCCAGCGTTGACGTCCGGATCGGCTGGGGGCTGTTCGGCACCGCCGGCCAGGTCGGGCAGACCGGCTTCTCCTACACGGTCAGCGGCACCCTTCTGCCCGGCGTCGCGGTCCGGCTCGAAGACCCCGCGCAACGGCTGCTGGCGCCTGGCGCGTCCGGGGCGCCGACCTATCAGCAGACGAGCGCCACGCTATACCAAGTGGCGTTGCACGAGATCGGCCATGCGCTCGGCCTGAGCCACTCCAGCGACTCGAGCTCGATCATGTATCCCGTCCTGCAAGCGTCCAACCGCGAGTTGGCCGCCGCCGACATCACAGCCGTCCAGGACCGCTACCACCCCGCTTTCGTCATGCAGGACGGAGCGGGCGTGTCTTACGCCTCCAGGGGCGAGATGACCGACGGCGCGGTGGACTACCTGCAATATCAATACATCTATGGCGGCAACGACGGCGTCGCCATCGGCACGACCGTGCCGAACGTGTTCATCAAGGGCGGCGCTGGAAATGACGCCATCGCGGTGCAGTCTGGCCGCAACGTGCTGGACGGCGGACAAGGATCGAATTTCCTGGTGGGCGGCACGGGAGTCGATACCTACTTCATCGACGGCCGCGGCGGGCAGGCGACCTGGGGCACAGTGGTGGGCTTCCAGCCCGGCGAGATCATCACCCTGTGGGGCTTCGACCCGGCGGTGTCGCGCCTGGTCTGGGAAGACAATGAGGGCGCCCAGGGCTACGCCGGCCGGACCCTGCATGCCGACCTGGCCGGCGACGGCAACGCGAACGTGCTCATCACCATCGCGGGCACGAGCAGCGCGGATACGGCGCGTTACGCCATCACCACGGGACAGGCCGGTCCGAATCCCTATCTCGCCATCATCAACCCGGCCTGACCGGCTCACGCGGCCGGGCGCCATACGGTAAGCTCGGTCTCCAGCTTCACCCCGCTGGGCTCGACCGTGCCGGTCACGGGGGCGGCCTGGATCGGGTGGGGGCTGGCGGCGAGCGGCAGGTGGCCCTCGGCCGCGAGCAGGCCCGAGGTCGGGTCGAGGCCGATCCAGCCGGCGCCGGGCAAGTAGGCTTCGGCCCACGCATGCAGGTCGGCGCTGTCGGCCGCGCGCTCGCCGCTCGCGAGCTGCACCAGGTAGCCGGACACGAACCGGGCCGCGATGCCGTGCAGGCGCAGCAACTGGATCAACACCCAGGCGGAGTCGCGGCAGGAGCCTTGCGCCTGGCGCAAGGTCAGATCCGCGTCCCACACGCCCGGGTCCATGCGCGTGATATACGCCACGCCGTCCCGCACCCGGCGGTTCAATTCCAGCAGCTTGGCGACGGTGGGCGCCGGCCCGGCCGTCGCGTCCCGCATCGCGGCGAGCAGCGGCCCGGCATGGTCGGGGCGGCGGAACGCGGCGAGGTCGTCGGCGACGGCGGCGGCATAGGCGAACGGCCACTGGCTGGCCTCGGGCTCGATCAGGAAGTCGAACGGGTCGGCCGGCGCCAAGTCGGCCAGCAGCTCGACGATCACGTCGAGCCGGCTGACGGGACCGGGCATGACGACGCGGGCCAGGCGGTTGCCGAGCGCATCGTGCTGCCAATGGATGGACGCGGGCTCGGGCTCGACCCGCAGGCTGTAGGACAGCAGCGGCGCGCGGGTGTCCGGCATCGGCCGCAGGCGGATGGATTGCGGCCCGAGCTGGACCGGCCGGTCGTAACGGTAGGACGTCCGGTGCGTCAGGCCGATGACGGGCGCCACGGACTCACGCGGCGACCGGCTTGGAGAAGCGGCGCGGGTCGATGGCGGGCAGGATGCGCGCGGCCTCGCCCGGGTCGCGCCCGGCAATCAGGTCCGCCACGAGGCGGCCGGCGGCGGGCGAGGTCTGGATGCCGTAGCCGCCCTGCCCCACGCACCAGAAGAAGCCCTCCGCCGAGCCGTCCCAGCCGAAGGCCAGGCTGCGGTCCGGCGTGAAGGTGCGCAGGCCGGCCCAGGCGTGCTCGACGCGCCGCACCTCGATGTCGAGCGCCTGCTGCATGCGATCGATCGCGATGGCAACGTCGAACTCGTCCGGCTGCACGTCGTGCGCGTGCGTGTCGGTCTCGTCGGCGGGCGAGACCATGAGCTTGGTCCGCGCCTCCGGCCGAGCATACCACGTATGCCCGACGTCGTTGACCATGGGCCAGGCGCCGACGACCCAGGGCGCCGGGTCGATGACGATGCCGGTGCGGCGCTTGGGCACGAGGCCGAGCGGGACGACGCCGGCCTGGCGGGCCACCTCGTCGCCCCAGGCGCCGGCGGCGTTGACGACGATGGGCGCCACGAAATCGGCGCCCTCGCTCGTACGGACATGCCATGCGCCGCCGCGCCGCTCGATCCGGCCGGTGCGGCTGCGCAGTGCAAGGGCGCCGCCAGCGGCGCGGAACTGGCGCAGGAAGCCCTGGTGGAGCGCCGCCACGTCCATGTCGAAGGCGTCCTCCTCGATCGCGGCGGCGACTGCGTAGCCGGGGCGCAGCGCCGGGACGAGGGCGCCGATCTCGTCGAGCCCGGCCTCGCGCAGGCCGCTGCCCTCGGCGAGCAGTTGGTGCAGGGCGTCGCGCTGTTCCGGCGGCGCCAGGAACACGACCGGGCGGTGGGACAGAATGGGCGGCTCAGTGAAGCCCGGCGGCGGCGCCTCGAAGAAGGGACGGGACAGGCCGGTCAGCAGCCGCACGTCCGGCGGGCCGTAGTTCAGGATCCAGATCGCCGCCGACCGCCCGGTGCTGTGATAGCCGGCGGCCTCCTCCGCCTCGATCAGCGCGACCCGGCGGTCGGCCGCGAGGTGGGCGGCGAGGCTCGCGCCGGCGATGCCGGCGCCGATGACGATGGCGTCCAGGGCGTGGGTGTCCATGCGCTCAGCATTACCGCACGGGGGCGGCCGCGCAAGCCGGGCGTCAGCTTCCGTATATCCAGTTCGGCAGCCCCATGGCGATGCCGGGGACGAGGGAGAGGATGACGACCGCGACCGCCATCAGTCCCACGAACGGCAGCGTTCCCCAGATGATCGGCCCCAGGCCGATATCCGGCGCGATCCGGTTGATGACGAAGATGTTGAGCCCGACGGGCGGGTGGATCAGGCCCATTTCCATCACGACGGCCATGACGATGCCGAACCAGATCAAATCGAACCCGGCCTCGCGCAGCGGCGGCAGGATAATCGGCGCGGTCATCAGGATGATGGATACCGGCGGCAGGAAGAACCCGAGCACGATGACGAGCAGCAGGATGGAGGCCAGCAGCAGCCACTTCGACAGGTGCAGCCCGACGATCCAGGCGGCGGCCGCCTGGCTGATATGCAGGTAGCTCATCACGTAGCTGTAGAGCAGGCTCATGCCGATGATCATCAGCAGCATCCCGCTCTCGCCCAGCGTGCCGGCGAAGATCGGCTTCAGGTCGGACAGGCGATAGGCGCTTTAGACCAGCGCGATCAGCAGCAGCGCCAGCACGGCGCCGAGCCCGGCGGCCTCGGAAGGCGTCGCGATGCCGCCATAGAGCGCCACCATCACGCCGGTCAGCAGCACGAGGAACGGCAGCACGCGCGGCAGCGCGGCCAGCTTCTCGCGCAAGGTGTAGCTGTCCTGGCGGAGAATCTCGCTGCGCGCACCGCCGCCGGCCGCATCGGTCGTGGCGCTGCGGAACTCCCGCCGCCACCGGAGCATGGCGTAGCTCGCGAACAGGACCACCAGCAGCACGCCGGGTCCGATGCCGGCCAGGAACAGCCGCCCGAGGGATTGCTCGGCCGCGACGGCATAGAGGATCAGCACGATGCTGGGGGGCAGCAGGATGCCCAGCGTGCCGCCCGCCGCGACCAGCCCGGCGGCGAATCCCGGCGAGTAGCCGCGCCGGCGCATCTCGGGAATGCCGGAGCTGCCGATCGCGCTGCACGTCGCCGGGCTGCTGCCCGCCATGGCCGCGAACAGGCCGCAGGCGATCACGACGGCGACGCCGAGACCGCCGGGCACCCGATGCAGCCAGGTGTGCAGCGCGTCGTAGAGGTCCTTGCCGGCACGGGACTTGCCGATCGCGGCGCCTTTGAGGATGAACAGCGGGATGGTCAGCAGGGTGATGCTGGCCAGCTCCTCATAGACGTTCTGCGCGACGGTATCGAGCGAGGCGGCCGGCATGACCGCCAGCATGAACACGGTCGCGACCGCGCCGAGCGCGAAGGCGATCGGCATGCCGGAGAACAGTGCTACCAGCGTGGCGCCGCCGTACATCAGGCCGATCTGCAGCGTGTCCATCTAATGCGGGCTAATGCGGGGACGGCGCGAGATGGGCGGGCTGGCTGTCCATGTGCCGGCTGCCCAGCACCTGCAGCGCGAGCTGCACCGCCAGCAGAACCATGCCGACGGACATGCAGCCGTAGGGGATCCACAGCGGCGGCCCCCAGGCGGACGGCGTGGTCTGCCCGTCCGCGAGCGCCTCCTGCAGCAGCGCGATGCTCTTCCAGGCGAAGAAGACGACGAACAGGAACGACAGCGCATCCGCCAGCACGCGGCGCACATGGTCGGCGCGCGGGGGCAGCAGATGGGACAGCACGTCGATGGCGACATGCCCGCGCCGCGCCTGGATCCAGGCGGCGGCGCCGAACGTGGCGCCGACCAGCAGGAACACGCTGAGCTCGTCCTGCCAGTCGCTCGGGATGCTGAAGAAGTAACGCCCGGCGATCTCCCAGGTCAGCACCACGCCGGCCGCGGCGATGGCGACGGCCGACAGGGCGGCCATGACGTTGTTCACCACGTTGAGCCAGCCCTGCACCACGCCGAGCGCGCCCCGGCGCGGCACGTCCGCGAGCGGGATCGCCCCGCTCGCGGCGTCGATGCCGTGACTGCTCAAGCGCCCTGCCCGTTCAAGCCGTAGTCTGCGCGAGCTTGAGCAGGGTGGCGCAGGCCTGATTGCGCTCGGCGTAGTCCTTCCAAGCCGTCGCCTGGGCCAGCTCCCGCCACTTGGCGATCGCGGCGTCGTCCATGTCCCGCACGGTCACGCCCGCCTTCGCGAACACGGCCGCCAGGTTCTCGTCGTCCTTGCGGGCAGCCTCCAGCCCGAACGCCTCCTGCTCCAGGCCGACGTCGGTGATGGCCTTCTGGTGCGCGGCGGGCAGGCTGTCGAAGATGGACTTCGAGATCAGCAGCGGCTCGAACATGAACCAGAAGCTGCCGCCGCGCCCGGTGGTCACGGCCTTGCTGATCTCCTCCAGGCGGAACGAGATCAGGCTCGTGGACGACGTGACGGCCGCGTCCAGCGATCCCGTCTGCATGGCAGCGTAGATCTCGTTGCTCGGCACCGAGCTGATGATGCCGCCCGCCGCCTTGAGCATCAGGTCCATCTCGCGCGAGCCGCCGCGTATCTTGAGGCCCTTCACGTCGTCCGGCTGCACAACCGGCGTGGTGCGCGAGGCGACGCCGCCGGCCTGCCAGATCCAGGTCACGATGCGGATGCCGCGCTTGTCCAGCAGCGCCGTCAGCTCGCGGCCGATATCGGCGGTCTTCCACGCCATGCCCTGTGCGTAGCTGGTGACCAGGCAGGGCATCAGGCCGATATTGACCTCCGGCACCTCGCCGCCCGCGTAGGCCAGCGGATACACGCTCATGTCGAGCGCGCCGCGGCGCAGCGCGGAGAACTGCGCCACCGTCTTCATCAGCGAGGAGCCGGGATAGATCTCGAACGCCAGCTCGCCGTTCGTGCGCTTCTGCACCTCGGCAGCGAAGCGGCGCGCCAGCTGGTCGCGGAAGTCGCCCTGCTCCAGCGTGCCGCCGGGGAACTGATGGCTCATCTTGAGCGTACGGGTGGCGGCGCGCGCGCGCGCAGCGCCTAGCAGGGCGGGGGCGGCCAGCAGCGACCCGATCGCATTACGGCGTGTGATGGATAAATTCGGCTCCCGCATCGATATTTTTAGCCACGCTTTGCTACACCAATGTGCGCCTCGCCCCGCCCGTGCAAGCCGCCATCGACAGAGTGCAGGGCTATCGCATTTGAGTTTTGCCGAACTGGGCGAGAAGGCGTGTCAGGAACTCCTCGTTCAAGGCAGCGCGATAGAGCTTGCCTTTCATGGAGTCCTTTGAGCCCTCGAGCTTTGCAAGGTTGAGGGCCATACGTCGCAGCAAGGCCATGTTCTGTGGTCCATGGTCCTTGTGGTTGCAGGCCTGATCCTCGTTCATGGTCACGTCGAGCACCCAATGCAGGCCGTTCTCCACGCCCCAGTGCGCGCGGGCGACTTCGCCGAACCGTGCGGCGGACAATGCCGTGCTGAGCAGGTAGTAGGCGGTTTCGGTGCTGGTCTGAGTGCCGATCTCGCGGGTGCGGACCACCTTGCCGATGGCCCTCAAGCCCGGCCAGCCATGCTGCTCTTGCAGCCACCCGATATCGTTCGACACCAGGCTGGTGCGGGTCTCGATCCGGCCATGCTCGCCGTCCACCGTGGTGTGCGAGGCCTCCGCTGGACGCGCGGCATCGTCGAGGAAGGTTCGCACGTCGTCGTGCAGGCTTCCCTGATTGCCCTTCAAGGCCAGGACGTAGTCGCCACCCTGGGCCACCACCTTGGCGGCAATGGCACGCTGGCAGTTGAGTGCGTCGGCGGTGACGATGCGCCCCTTGAGCGACAGCAGGTCCAGCAGCTTCGGCACCGCCGTGATCTCGTTGGATTTGCCGTCGACCGCAAGTTGGCCCAGCAGCAGCCGCTGGTCCGCCGACCAGGCATGGATCATGTGCAGCGGCGACTTGCCCGCAGCTCGGTCAAAGGAGCGCCGCAGCGTTTTGCCGTCGATCGCCACCACGCCCTGCAGGGTTTCGGCGAAGCGCTGCATGAAGCGCGTGAAGCAGGCCTCGAACGGCACCGGGTCGAGAAGCCGGAACACCCGGCTGAAAGTGTCATGGCTCGGGATGCCGTGCCGCAAGCGCAGAAACTGCCGCAGGAACGGCTCCTTGAGCTCGCCAAACAGCGCCATGTCCGAGCAATCCTTGCCGCCGGTCAGGATGGTGCAGAGCGCGATCAACAGCAGTTCATGCAGGTCATGGCGGGCGTTATCCCGCCACGGGTCAACGACCTCGGCAAAACAGGCGACGAACTCTTCCATGGCACGGCCTCAACGCTGAACCCCGCGTTTAGAGTCCAGCCACACCCCGCCGGCAACCCTCGCCCTCAACGGTCATATGCGATAGCCCTGACCCGGCCCTTCCCGGGCTTGACCTCCTGCCGTTCATTGCGCTATTGGCGCGCCTCGCCAGTATCCTGCCCGCCCCGTCCAGACCGCAACGCCCGCCCCTCTGCCGACCCCTGGTCGTGCAGTCCCTCGTGCTGGCCAGCGCTCAGGCATGCCGCCCGTCCACCCTGCCCCTGCCATCCCGTCCGGTCCTGACGGTCACGCAGGGGCGTTGGTGCACTCGATAGATCCAGGGCGAGATGGCCCCAAATCCCAAGTTGCTACGCGATGACCGGCTGGCGACGGACGGAATTTGGGCGCCCGGCCGCCAACATCCGGTTAAGCACCGCCACGCCGACGGCAGCCTCA
>JBBSIT010000024.1:0-15479 GCA_038231995.1 Acetobacterales bacterium
CCCCCTTCCGCCCGGCCCTGGTTTCGGGCAAGCTTCAATCATCGGCCCGCGGGGGCCGAAGGGGACCGCTGCCAGCCTTGAGCACGCCATCCACTCGCCGCTGCGGCAGCATGCAAGCCTCCGTGTTCGCAACACCCGGCGACCTGCCGGACCCGGCGGCCGCCCTGTTCGGCGCCGACCCCGCGCTGGGCTTCCAGTCGAGCCGCGCCTGGTACGAGCTGGCCATTGCTGCCGCCCTGCCTCCGGGCGCCGCGCCCCGCTTCGTGCTGTGCGCCGAGAATGGCCGGCCGGCCGCGCTGTTCCCGTTGCTGGCCGGGGCGGATGGCGCGCTGCAGAGCCTGACGACACCCTACACCACGCTGCACCAGCCGCTGATAGCGCCGGGGCTGGACGACGCCGCGCTGCGCCGGGCCGGCTGCGCGCTGGGCCTGTTCTGCCGGGCCTGGCCGACGGTGCGGTTCGAGGCGCTGGACGCGGCTTGGCCTGGGCTGCCGCCATTGCTGGCAGGCCTGCGGGACGCGGGGCTGGCGGTGCAGCGCTACGACCATTTCGGCAACTGGCACGAGGACGTGGCGGGTGTCGGCTGGGAACGCTACCTGGCCGCCCGGCCCGGCCAGCTCCGCGAGACGATCCGGCGCAAGACGCGCGCCTGCGAGCGGGACGCGCAGGTCTCGGTCGAGGTGGTCGGCGACGCCGCGGCGCTCGGGCCGGCGATCGAGGCCTACGAGGACGTGTATGCCCGCAGTTGGAAGGAACCGGAGCCGTTCCCTCGCTTCGGCCCGGCGATGATGCGCGCGGCGGCGGCATCCGGCGTGCTGCGCGTCGGCGTATTGCGGCATGGGGATCGGGCGGTGGCGGCGCAGTACTGGACGGTGGCGGCCGGCCAGGCCACCGTGCTGAAGCTGGCGCATGACGAGGCGTTCAAGCCGCTCTCGCCGGGGACGGTGCTCACCGCGCGGCTGATCCGGCACATGCTGGAATCCGAGCGCGTATCAGAGATCGACTTCGGCCGGGGTGATGACGACTACAAGCGGCTGTGGACGGGACGGCGGCGCCAGCGCATCGGCCTGCTGGTGATGAACCCGCGGCGGCCCGGCGGCGCCGTGGCCCTGGGCCGGTCATGGTTGGGCCGCATTCGGCGCAAATTTCTGCCATCTGGGAGTGATCCAACCCACCAGCAGCGCTCAGTACAACTGTAATTATTGGTTTGGTAATGAATCTGAGGTATGAACTGCTGTAGCAAACGTGTTCTCCGTCTTACCGGAGCGGGCGGCATTTCCGGTGGCGATCCCAAAGAGGAACCCCTATGCGGTATAACGATCTAACGCGCGCGGGGCCGGCAGCATGCCCGACCAAGCTGAGGGGTTCAGTCTGATGTGTGGCATTGTTGGCATGATCGGCGCCCGCGAGGCGGCCGGCACCCTGGTCGACGCGCTGTCGCGCCTGGAATACCGCGGCTACGATAGCGCGGGTGTGGCGACGCTGGTCAACGGCCACATCGAGCGGCGCCGGGCCGAGGGCAAGCTGTCAAACCTGGCCGCGGCGCTGGAGCGCGAGCCGCTGCGCGGGCGCACCGGCATCGGCCACACGCGCTGGGCCACCCACGGCGCGCCGACTCAGCGCAACGCGCACCCGCACGGCACCGCGCGCGTCAGCGTGGTGCATAACGGGATCATCGAGAACCACGCCGAGCTGCGGGCCGAGCTGGAGGCGGAAGGCCAGCAGTTCGAGACCGAGACGGACACCGAGACGGTCGCCCAGCTTATCGACCTGAACCTGCAGCGCGGCATGGCGCCGGTCGAGGCCGCGGGCGCCGCGTTCCGCCGGCTGGAGGGCGCCTACGCGCTGGGCCTGGTGTTCGCCGGGCACCAGGAGCTGATGATCGGCGCGCAGCACGGCGCGCCGCTGGCCGTCGGCTTCGGCGAGGGCGAGATGTTCCTCGGCAGCGACAGCCTGGCGCTCGCACCCCTGACCCGGCGCATCGCCTACCTGCGCGACGGGGACTGGACCGTGCTGACGCGCGAGGGCGCTACGTTCTTCGACGCCGCCGGCGCGCAGGTCGAGCGCGAGATCCGCCAGGTGGCTGCCAGCAACGGCTCGATCGGCAAGCAGGGCTACCGCCACTACATGGAGAAGGAGCTGCACGAGCACCCCGGCGTGATCGGGGAGAGCCTGCAGCGATTGCTGGACGGGCGGCGCGTGATGCTGCCCGGGCTGGAGGACGAGCTGGGCCTGAAGCTGGCCAAGGTGTCGCGCGTCAGCATGACGGCGTGCGGCTCGGCGTACTACGCAGGCCAGGTCGGCCGCGCGTGGCTCGAGAGCGAGGCGCGCATACCGTGCGACGCGGACGTGGCCAGCGAATTCCGCTACCGCGACCCGCCGCTTCCCTCCGGCGGACTAGGCCTGCTGGTGAGCCAGTCCGGCGAGACGGCCGACACCATGGCGGCGCTCCATCTGCTGCAGCGCCGGGGGCAGCGCGTGCTGTCCGTGGTGAACGTGCCGGAGAGCACGATGGCGCGCGAGAGCGACGCGGTGCTGCAGACCTGGGCCGGACCCGAGATCGGCGTCGCGAGCACCAAGGCGTTCACGGCGCAGCTCGCCGTCCTCGCGTGCTTCGCCATCGCCATGGGCCGCGCGCGCGGCACCATCACGGCCGAGCGCGAGGCGGCCCTGGTCGCGGCGCTGCTGGAGGTCCCCGGCCGGGCGGCGGATGCGCTCGGTCAGGTCAAGGCGGTCGGCCGCGTGGCGGAGCGGGTGGCCGAGGCGCGCGACGTGCTGTACCTCGGCCGCGGCAACCTCTTTCCCATCGCGATGGAGGGGGCGCTCAAGCTCAAGGAGATCACCTACATTCACGCCGAGGGCTACGCCGCCGGCGAGATGAAGCACGGGCCGATCGCGCTCATCGACAGCAAGGTGCCCATCATCGCGGCGACGCCGAGCGGCCCGCTGTTCGAGAAGACGGCGTCGAACCTGCAGGAAGCGGCGGCGCGCGGCGGACAGCTCGTGGTGTTCAGCGACCGGGCCGGCTGCGCCAAGCTGCGCGGCATCGCAGCCGAATGCGTCGAGCTGCCCGAGATCGACCCTTTTGTCGCCCCAATCCTGTACGCGATTACGGTGCAGATGCTGGCCTACCAAGTTGCGGTGCTGAAAGGGACGGACGTCGACCAGCCAAGGAACTTGGCGAAATCCGTAACAGTCGAGTAGCGCCGGACCAAGTCGTATTGCCGGGCTGCTCAGCCCACTCGCCATGGAGCACAGAGTGCCGACTTACCTCATCACTGGCGGCGCCGGGTTCATCGGCTCGCACTTGGCGGATGCGCTGCTGGCGCAGGGCCACCGCGTCCGCATCCTGGACGACTTCTCGACCGGCCGGATCGAGAACGTCGATCCGAGTTGCGAGATCCTGCGCGGCGACGTGGCCGATCCCGGCGCGGTGCGCCGCGCGTTGCAGGGCACGGCCGGATGCTTCCATCTCGCCGCGATCGCCTCGGTCGTCCGCGCCAACGAGCAGTGGCTCGCGACGCACCGCGTGAACCTGGGCGGCACGATCACGGTGCTCGACGCCGCGCGGGCGCTGGGCGGCCTGCCCGTCGTGTATGCCTCGTCCGCGGCGATCTATGGCGACGCGAAGGGCGTGGCGCACGAGGCGATGGCGCCGGCGCCGCTCACGGCCTACGGCGCGGACAAGCTGGGATCGGAGCTGCACGCGCGGGTGGCCGGCCTGGTGCACGGCGTCCCCACGCTGGGATTGCGGTTCTTCAACGTGTACGGACCGCGGCAGGACCCGGCGTCGCCCTACAGCGGCGTCATCTCCATCTTCGCCCAGCGCGTGGGCGAGCGCGCCGCGATCGCGATCCACGGCGACGGACGGCAGACGCGGGACTTCGTGTTCGTGGCCGACGTCGTCGCCCATCTCGGCGCAGCGATGCGGCTGCTGGGAGCGGGCGAGGCGAACCTGCCGCCGGTGCTGAACGTCTGCACGGCGCAGGAGACCTCGGTACTCGACCTCGCCGCCACGCTGGGCGCGCTGGGCGGCTCCACGCCGGCCGTGATCCATCATCCTGCGCGAGCCGGCGACATACGGAGGTCGGTCGGCTCGCCCGCCCTCGCCGCCGCCACCCTCGGCATCCGCGCCGGCATCGCGCTCCACAACGGGCTGGCGGCAACGCTCGAGAGCCTTTGCCCGCCCCATCCCATGCTGCAGCGTGCGTAATGCCCCAGCATCGATGTCCCCGGGGCGGGACGGCGCCATCGGCAGCCTTGATGCTGCGGGAGCCGGAGTGTTAGATTACCGTTTCCGTCAGGCGTGTAGCTCAATGGCAGAGCGCTGCTATCACATGGCAGAGGCTGGGGGTTCAATTCCTTCCGCGCCTACCAATCCCTCGCTTCAAGCGTGCAAAGTAGAACCGAGACAAGCATGATCACCAAAGGATGCGTGCCGCTGCGCCCTGCCCTCATGGCAGCGCTTCTGCTCCTCGCCGGTTGCGGCGGCGGTCCGGGCATCACCCCGGCGCCGTATGACGCATCGGCGCCCCGGGCGCCGAGCGGGCAATACGTGATCGGCCCGGGCGACCAGCTCGGCATTTTCGTCTATCAGGCGCCGCAATTGAGCCTGCCGACCATCCCGGTCCGGCCGGACGGGCGGATCTCGATGCCGCTCGTCCCCGAGATCGTCGCCGCGGGCAAGACCCCGACCGAGCTGGGCGCCGAGCTGTCGAACGAGCTGAAGAAATACGTGCGCGACCCGATCGTGACCGTGATGGTGACCGGCTTCGTGGGGCCGCTCGACAAGCAGGTCCGCGTGATCGGCGAGGCGACCGACCCTTTGGCGATTCCCTATCGGGATGGGCTGACGGTGCTCGACGTCATGATCCAGACACGTGGGCTGACGCGCTACGCCGCGGGCAACAGCGCCATCATCGTCCGCCGGGTCGGCAACCAGCAGCAGACGCTGAAGGTCCACCTGAGCGACCTGCTGAAGGACGGCGACATCTCGCAGAACGTCGCGATGCTGCCGGGCGACACGCTCATCATCCCGCAGAGCTGGTTCTAGGGTGTTCTCGGCATGACCGGAAATACCCTAGCCTTTGTTTCACGCGCTGCCTCAGGCGTCTGCCCGCGCAAGGCGCGGACGGTCCGCCTGAGAGCGATTTAGGGTAAGCCGCCGTGCACACACTCCGAATCCTGATCCGCAGGCAGCTCAGCGCTGCCTGGCGCCACCGGTGGTGGGCGGTCCTGTTCACCTGGCTGATCTGCGCGGTGGGCTGGACGATGGCGCTCACCATTCCCAACCAGTACGAGACGAGCGCGCGCCTCTACGTGGATACGGACGCGGTGCTGACGCCGCTGCTGCGCGGCCTGGCGGCCGATAACGGGCAGATCGGCCAGATCGACACGCTGCAGCGCACCCTGCTGAGCCGTCCCAACCTGGAGAAGCTCGTCTCCAGCACGGACCTCGCGTTGTCCGTGACCGGGCCGTCCGACATGGAGCGCATGGTGGAGCGGCTGAGCACAGCCATCCGGCTCGTGCCGCAGACGCGGAACCTGTTCACGATCACCTACCGCGACCCGAGCCCCAAGCTGGCCTACGATGTCGTGCAGACCATCCTGACGACCTTCGTCGAGAACAAGACGGGCAACAACCGCGCCGAGATCGCCAACGCCCAGACCTTCGTCCAGCAGCAGATCAACGCCTATGAGCGGCAGCTCCGCGAGGCCGAGCGGAAGCGGGCGGAGTTCTCCACGAAATACGTGGACCTGCTGCCGGGCGACAACGGCGTGACGCGGCTGGGAGGCGCCCAGTCCGCGGTCCGGCAGTTGCAAGGCCAGCTTACCGATGCGGTCGCGCGCCGTGACCTGCTGATGCGCGAGCTGAGCTCCACCTCGCCTCTCGTCGTGACGGAAACCGATCCTGGCGGCCCTGGCGGCGGCGGCAACAGCCGTCTCCGCGAGGCCGAGCGCCAGTTGCAGGAGATGCGGCTGCGCTTCACGGACCAGCACCCCGACGTCGTCGCCCTGCGCAACCTGATCGGCGCCATGCGGTCCGGCGCCGTGAACTCCTCCGACCCCGGACAAGGGCCCACGCGCGCGGCGCCGGCGCGCAACCGCTCCGTGCCGAACCCGGTGTATGAGCAGCTCAAGGTGCGCCTGGTCGAGAACGACACGGTCGTCTCCTCGCTGCAGCGCCAGGTTGCCGATGAGATCAAGGAGCGCGACCGGCTGGAGGAGATCGCCCGCGGGGCGCCCGGGCTGCAAGCGGAGTTCACCAACCTCAACCGCGACTACGACGTGCTGCGCAAGAACTTCGAGGAGCTGCTGGCGCGCCGCGAGTCCATGCGCATCGCGGCGGCGGCCGACTCGGAGGGCGACAAGCTCAAGCTCCAGATCGTCGATCCGCCCCAGGTCCCGCAGAACCCCGTGGCGCCCAAGCGCATGCTCCTGCTCTCGGGCGTGCTGCTCGCCGCTCTGGCCGGCGGCGGTGCGCTCGCCTTGTTGCTGGTGCAGTTCGACCAGTCCTTCCACTCCATCGACGATGCCCGCGACCTCGGCTTTCCCGTGGTCGGCGGCGTATCGCTGCTGGGCGGCTCGGCGCCGCTGGGACGCCGGATCGCCTCCTTCGGGGCATTCGCCCTGGCTGTGCTGCTGCCCGTCCTCATCTATGGCGGGCTGGCAGCGAGGCTGATGGGGATCAAGCTCCTGGCGTAAGGGCCGCGCCTCACGCTAACCTTCCAGCACCGTCTCCGGCGGGGTGAAGCCGAGGCCGAGCGCCTCGGCCACCGCCGGGTGGGTGATGCGGCCCCGATGCACGTTCAACCCGGCGCGCAGGTGGCGATCCTCCATCAGCGCGCCCTCCCCCTTGTCTGCCAGGGCGAGCACGAACGGTAGCGTGGCATTACCCAGGGCGAGCGTGCTCGTGCGGGGCACCGCGCCGGGCATGTTGGCGACGCAGTAGTGCACGATCCCGTCCACGACGAAGGTCGGCGCCTCATGCGTCGTGGCCCGGCTGGTCTCGAAGCAGCCGCCCTGGTCGATGCTGATATCCACCAATACCGACCCTGGCCGCATCCGCGGCAGCATCGCCCGCGTCACCAGCCTGGGCGCGGTGGCGCCGGGCACCAGCACCGCGCCGACGACGAGGTCGGCGTCCAGCACGGCGCGCTCGATGGCGTCGGTCGTGGCATACAGCGTCTGCAACCGCCCGCCGAACTGGGCATCCAGCTCCTCCAGCCGCGGCAGGCTGCGGTCCACGACCGTGACGTGCGCCCCGGTGCCGACCGCCATCCGCGCCGCGTTCGCGCCCGAGACGCCGCCGCCGAGCACGACGACGTTTGCCGCCAGCACGCCGGGCACGCCGCCCAGCAGCACGCCGCTGCCGCCTTGCCGCTTCTCCAGGCAGTGCGCGCCCACCTGGATTGACATGCGGCCGGCCACCTCGCTCATCGGCGCGAGCAGCGGCAGGGTGCCTCGGTCGCTGGTGACCGTCTCGTAGGCGACGGCGATGCAGCCGCTCTGCATGAGCGCGTGGGCCTGGGCCGGATCGGGCGCCAAGTGCAGGTAGGTGAACAGGATCTGACCCGGCCGGAGCCGGTCGATCTCGGCTGGCTGCGGTTCCTTGACCTTCACGATCATGTCCGCGCGAGCGAACACGTCGGCAGCGTCAAGGACCATGCGGGCGCCGGCCGCAGCGTAGGCCGCGTCGCCGATCCCGATCCCGAGGCCGGCGCCCGCCTCCACATCGACCTCGTGCCCCCGCGCCACGAGTTCGCGCACCGCGCCGGGCACGAGGCCGACGCGGTTCTCGTTGTTCTTCACCTCGCGAGGTACGCCTACGCGCATGATCGCTCCTTGGAACGGCGTTTCGCCATGCGCCCGAGCTTACGCCGATGCTCTAAGCCGTCGAGGGCGCATGCTGCCGTCGCGGCACCGCGAGGAGAGCGGCGGCGATCGCGATGCCGCCCCAGTGCAGCAGCGGCAACTCGCGGCCAGCCGCGCCCTCGATCAGGGCGGGGAAGATCATCAGCAATCCGGAGATCGCCCAGGCCGCCCGCTCCCAGCCCGAGAGGGCGTGCCGCGCGAAGCCCTGGCACGCGGCGGCCAGCGCGGCCAGCCCGCCCGTCGCGAGCACGATCTGCCATATGGCATCGCCCCAGCCCATGCCGGGCTTGAACGCGAGCAGCAGCCCCACGCCCTCCGGGTCGGTGACGAACACGAACGGCAGCACGAAGGCCGGGAGGGTGTATTTCCAGGCCTGCAGCGTCGTGCGGTACGGCCCGGCGCCGGTGATCGCGGCCGCCGCGAAGGGCGACAGCGCCGTGGGGGGCGAGACCTCCGATAGCACCGCGTAATAGAATACGAACATATGGGCCGCGTAGTCCGGCACGCCGAGCTTCATCAGCGCGGGCGCGGCGACGACGGCGCAGATGATGTAGCTGGCCGTGACCGGCACCGCGAGGCCGACGACCCACACGATCAGCGCGGTGTAGAGCGCCGTCACGATCAGGCTGCCGCCCGCCGCCTGCACCGCGATCTCGGAGAACTTCAGGCCGAGGCCCGTGAGCGTGATGCAGCCCACGATGATGCCGGCGCAGGCGCAGGTGGCGGCGATGCCGATGGACTGCACGGCGCCCCCTGCCAGCGCCGCGACCAGCCGGCGGGGCGTCATCGCGGAGTCGCGCCGCAGGTACGACAGCACGATGGCCACGGCCATGGCGTAGAGTACAGACAGCGGCGGCGAGTAGCCGAGCACCATGAACACGACGATGGCGAGAAGCGAGGTGAAGTGGAACCCGTACTTGCGCGCGAGCGTGCCGGCGCTCTCGCCCGCGATGTCCGGCTCGGCCGCGATGGCGCGGTCCCCGATGCGGCGCTTGTCCAGCTCGACCATGAACAGCAGCGACGCGTAGTACAGCACGGTCGGCACCGCCGCCATGCGGAGCACGTCGAGGTAGCTGATCTTGAGGTATTCCGAGATCAGGAACGCCGCCGCCCCCAGCACGGGCGGCGAGATGATGGCGCCGAGGCCGCCGGCGGCGAGCAGCCCGCCCGCGTCGTCCGCCCGGTAGCCCACGCGGCGCATCAGCGGCCAGGCCACGGTGCCCAGCGTCACGGTGGTGGCGACGCCTGAGCCGGACGGCCCGCCCAGCAGGAACGAGGCCAGCACGACGGTGCGCCCGGCGCTGCTCGGCTTGCCGCCCATCAGCGCGAAGCTGAAATCGACGAAGAACTTGCCCGCCCCGCTCGATTGCAGGATGGCGCCGTAGATGGTGAACAGGATGATGAGCGTGGCCGACACATCGACCGCCGTGCCGAAGATGCCGTCGAGCGTGATGGTCAGATGCGGGATCAGCCGCAGCAGGTCGTAGCCCTGGTGCCGCCACGGCGGCGGCAGGTGGTTGCCGAAGAAGCTGTAGAGCATGAAGGCGATCGCGACGGCCGGCATGATCCAGCCCGTGGTGCGCCGGGTCACCTCCAGCACGAGCACGACCAGCAGGCAGCCGACGGCAATGTCCATCGGCTCGGGGAACATCTGCCGGTCCAGCAGGTCGTCGCCGCCCGCGATCATGTACCAGATCACATAGACGCCGGCCGCGATCAGCAGGACGTCCCACGGCATCAGCCGGCTGCGGAAGCGGCGAGTGACAGGGAACAAGAAGAAGCCGAGCGCCAGCGCGAAGCCCACATGCACGAAGCGCAGCGTCATGGTCGGCACGATGTCCCACGCCGCCCACAGGTGGAACAGGCTCATCGCCAGCGCGACCGCGGTGCCGATGGCGCCGAGCAGCCCGCCGAAGCGGTTCTGCGCGCCCTCCTCCTCCTCGATCAGCGCCTCGACCTTGGCGGCCGTTGCGTCGTCGAGCGCGCCCGGCGCGACCTCGGGCGGAAGGCTGCTGCCGCCGGGAGGCCGCGCCCCGCTCACGCGAGCCCCGCCCCCTGGGCCTTCCAGAACGCCTCGGCGGCGGGGTGCCACGGCACGCCGGCGGCGGCGGTCTTCTGCGCCTCCAGCGTGAAGTTGCGGCCCTCGGCATGGACCTGCGCCAGCTCGGCGCGGCCCGCCCAGGTCGCATTCAGGATGGCGGTGACCTGCTCGGCCGGCATCGTGTCCAGCACGCCTATGATGTTGGCCACCGACATCTGCTTGTTGTCCGTGCGCTGCCCTGGGTAGGTGCCGGCGGGGATGACCTCGGCGAAATACACGGGGCCGTATTTCGCCACGATCGTCGGGACCAGGTCGGCGTGGTCGATCAGCACGAGCTGTATGCCCGGGCTGGCGCCAAGGTCGGTGATGGCGCTGGTCGGCACACCGCTGACGAAGAAATAGGCGTCGAGCTTGCCGTCCTTCACCGCATTGGTGCTCTCCGCCGGGCTCAGCCGCTCGCGGGCGCGGAAGTCCTTGTCGCGGTCGAGCCCGGCCGCCTCGATCAGCCGGAACGCCATCACCTCGGTCGCCGAGCCCGGCGCGCCCGTGCTGATGCGCTTGCCACGCAGGTCCGCCATGGTGTGGATGCCCGTGCTGGCCGTCGTCACGACCTGCATGCGGTTGGTGTAGAGCACGGCGATGGCGCGGACCGCCACGGGGCGGCCTTTGAAGCGCTCGTTGCCGTGCAGCGCGTCCACCGCCGCGTCCACCTGGGTGAACACCATCCCGACCCGGTTGGTGCCCAGCAGTTGCAGGTTGCCGACCGAGCCGCCCGTCACCTCGACGGTCGCGGACAGGCCGGGGATGGTGCGGCTGAGGATGTTGGCGAGGGCGCCGCCGAGCGGGTAGTACACGCCGCCCGTGGTCCCGGTGGCGATGGCGAGCTGGGTCGCCTGTTGCGCGCGCAGGGAGGCCGGCGCGACCAGCGCCGCGGCGGCCGTGCCCAGCAGCATGCGGCGTGTGACCTGCAGATCAGCCATCGTCGTCTCCCCCGTGTCATTCGTGTTTCCACACCCATCCCTGGAGACGGGCCTTTTCGGAAGAGTGACCGGGCGGGCCGTTACAGGCGCGATCCGGCCGTGCTATTCCCGAGCGCGGGGATGATCCGTCGAACGCTGCCGGAGACAGCCATGCCGTTCCCGCTCGACGCCTTCCATCTCGCCCGCGCCCAGTTCGCGTTCACGATCGCCTTCCACATCGTGTTTCCCGCCTTCAGCATCGGGCTGGCCAGCTATCTCGCGGTGCTGGAAGGGCTGTGGCTCTGGACCCGGCGCCCGGCGTTCCTCGACACCTACCAGTTCTGGCTGCGCATCTTCGCCGTCGGCTTCGCCATGGGCGTCGTCTCCGGCCTGGTCATGTCCTACCAGTTCGGCACCAATTGGAGCCGGTTCTCCCAGCGCGCCGGCCCCGTCCTCGGCCCGGTGATGGGCTACGAGGTGCTGACGGCGTTCTTCCTGGAGGCCGGGTTCCTCGGCGTGATGCTGTTCGGCATGCGGAAAGTCGGCCCGCGCCTGCATTTCGCCGCGACCTGCCTCGTCGCCCTCGGCACGCTCATCAGCGCGTTCTGGATCCTCTCGGTGAACTCCTGGATGCAGACGCCGGCCGGCTACACCATCGCCCCCGACGGGCGGTTCGTGCCGGAGAGCTGGCTGGCCATCATCTTCAACCCCAGCTTCTTCGTGCGCTACCCGCACATGGTGCTGGCCAGCTATCTCGCGGTCGCCTTCACCGTCGGCGCGGTCGGCGCATGGCACCTGCTGCGCGACCAATCCAACCGGCAGGCCCGGATCATGTTCGGCATGGCCATGTGGATGGCCGCCGTCGTGGCGCCGGCGCAGATCGTCATGGGCGACCTGCACGGGCTCAACACGCTGCGCCACCAGCCCGCCAAGATCGCCGCGATGGAGGGCGCCTGGGAACCCCAGGAAGGAGCGCCGCTGATCCTGTTCGGCCTGCCCGACATGCGGGAGGAACGGACGCGCTGGGCGATCGAGATTCCCCATCTCTCCAGCCTGATCCTGACCCATAGCTGGAACGGCCGCGTGCCCGGCCTGCTGGAGTTCCCGCGGGAGGACCGGCCGGACAGCGCCGTGGTGTTCTGGTCGTTCCGCCTGATGGTGGGGATCGGCTTCCTCATGGCCGGCATCGGCGCCTGGAGCCTGTGGGAGCGCTGGCGCGGCCGGCTGTTCGAGAGCCGGTGGCTGCACCGCGCGGCGCTCCTCATGGGCCCCGCCGGGTTCGTCGCCATCCTGTCCGGCTGGGTCACGACCGAGGTCGGCCGCCAGCCCTACACCGTGTATGGCCTGATGCGCACCGCCGACAGCATGTCCCCCATCGGGCTGCCCGGCGTCGCCACCAGTCTCGCGGTGTTCGCCGCCGTCTATCTCGTGGTGTTCGGCGCCGGCCTGCTGATCCTGCTGCGCATGATGGGCAAGACCCCCGAGGCGGGCGAGCGGGAGCCGATCGCCTACCCCATCCGCACCGCCGGCATCACGCCCGGGCCGCCGGAACTGCAGGACCAACCCCAGGCCGGACCGGCGGAGTAGAAGCATGGCACTCGATCTCTCCGTCGTCTGGGCCGGGCTGCTCGCCTTCACCGTGCTGATGTACGTGGTCATGGATGGGTTCGACCTGGGCTGCGGCATCCTGTTCGCCATCGAGCGCGGGCGGGAGGACCGGGACGTCATGGTCAACTCCATCGCCCCCGTGTGGGACGGCAACGAGACCTGGCTGGTGCTGGGCGGCGCCGGGCTGCTCGCCGTGTTCCCCCTCGCCTACGCGATCATCCTGCCGGCATTCTACCCGACCGTGATCGGCATGCTGCTCGCGCTCATTTTCCGCGGCGTCGCCTTCGAGTTCCGCTTCCGCGCTCACACCGAGCGGGGCCGGGCACGGTGGGACTTCATGTTCTTCGCCGGCTCCGCCGCAGCCGCCCTCTGCCAGGGGCTCACGCTCGGCGGGCTGCTGCAGGGCATCCGCGTCGTGGACGGCGCCTATGCCGGCGGCTGGTGGGACTGGCTCACGCCGTTCACCGTGCTCTGCGGCGTGGCCGTCGTCATCGGCTACGCGCTGCTGGGCGCGACCTGGCTGGTCTGGCGCACCGAGGGCGAGTTGCACGACCGTGCGCGCCGGCAGGCATACATCCTCGGCTGGGCCACGCTCGGCATGATCGGGGCGGTCAGCCTGTGGACGCCCTTCCTGCGCGGCGCGCTCGCCGACCGCTGGTTCAGTTGGCCCGGCATCCTGCTGACCGCGCCCGTGCCGCTGCTGGTCGGCCTGCTGGCGCTCGCCTTCTTCCGCAATCTCGCGCGCGGCGACCAGCTCACGCCGTTCCTCTGCGCGCTCGGCTGGTTCGTGCTGGGCTTCGCCGGGCTGGGCATCAGCCTGTTCCCGATGATCGTGCCGCCGTCGCTCACCATCTGGGACGCCGCCGCCCCGCGGGACAGCCAGGTCTTCCTGCTCGTGGGCGCCGCCGTGATGATCCCGGTGATCCTGGCCTATACCGGCTACGCCTACTGGGTGTTCCGCGGCAAGGTGCAGTCCGATGCCGGCTACCACTGACCCGGCGCCCGCCTGGCGCTGGGCCTGGTTCGCCGGCATCTGGGCCGCCAGCGCCGCCGCGACCGCGCTGCTGGCCTACGCGCTGCGCTGGGTGCTGCTAGGTTGACAGCGCAGGCAGCTCCACCCCCACCGCCTCGGCTGCCGCCCCGCTCCTCACCAGCCCGGCCGCGTACGCGATGTCAGGCGCGAGATAGCGGTCCTCCTCCAGCCGCGGCACCACATCGCGCAGCCGCCGGCGCACCTGCTCCAGCGGCGCCGAACTCGCGAGCGGCGCGTGGAAGTCGCAGCCCTGGGCGGCCGCCAGCAGCTCGATGCCCACCACCTGCGCCAGGTTCTCCGCCATCGCGTGCAGCCGGTAGGCGCCGTGCGCCGCCATGCTCACGTGGTCCTCCTGGTTGGCCGAGGTCGGGATGCTGTCCACGCTGGCGGGATGCGCGCGCTGCCGGTTCTCCGCGACCAGCGCGGCGGCCGTCACCTGCGGGATCATGAAGCCGGAGTTCAACCCGGGCCGCGGCGTGAGGAAGGCGGGCAGGCCGGACAGCGCCGGGTCGGTCAGCATCGCGACCCGGCGCTCAGCGATCGACCCGATCTCGCACGCCGCCATCGCCAGCATGTCGGCCGCAAACGCCACCGGCTCGGCGTGGAAGTTGCCGCCCGAGATCACCTCGCCGCTGTCCGCGAACACCAGCGGGTTGTCCGTCACGCCCCGCGCCTCGATCTCGAGCGTGCCGGCCGCCTGGCGCATCAGGTCGAGGCACGCGCCCATCACCTGGGGCTGGCAGCGCAGGCAGTACGGGTCCTGCACCTTGCCGTCGCCCTCGCGATGCGACGCGCGGATGGCGCTGCCCTCCAGCAGCCGCAGCAGCGCCGCCGCGGCACCCGCCTGGCCGCGATGCCCGCGCAGCGCCTGGATGCGCGGGTCGAACGGCCCGTCCGAGCCCCGCGCGGCGTCGGTCGAGAGCGCGCCGGTCACGAGCGCGGCCTGGAACGCCGTCTCGATCGCGAACAGCCCGGCCAGAGCGTTGGCGGTCGAGAACTGCGTGCCGTTCAGCAGCGCCAGGCCCTCCTTCGGCGCGAGCGCCACCGGCTGCAGCCCGGCGCCCGCCAGCGCCGCCTCCGCCGGCATCCGCTGCCCGCGCAGCCAGGCCTCGCCCACCCCCAGCATCGCTGCCGCCATGTGCGCGAGCGGCGCCAGGTCCCCCGACGCGCCGACCGAGCCCTGCGCCGGGATCACCGGCACCACGTCGCGGTCCAGCATGGCCGCGAGCGTCTCCACCAGCGCCCAGCGCACGCCCGATGCGCCGTGCGCCAGGCCCGCGAGCTTCAGCGCCATCATCAGCCGTACGACCGGCGCGGGCGTCGCCTCGCCCACGCCCGCGGAGTGCGACAGCACGATATTGCGCTGCAATGTCCCGAGATCCCTCGCCTCGATGCCAACATTCGCCAGCCGGCCGAACCCGGTGTTGATGCCGTAGACCGGCCTCCCGCGCTCGACGATCGCGGCGACGGCGGCGGCGCCCGCCTCCACCGCGAGGCGGCACGCCGGGGCGAGCCTGGGCTGCCCGCCGGCGAGCACCCGCCGCCAGGTGTCGAGCGCCGCGGTGCGGGGATGGATCGGGACCATGCCGGACGTTACGGCCCGGCCCCGGCCCGTTCAATCCTTCGCTGTCTGACCCGGGGCGGGCGGCTCGGCGTCGGCCCACTCGTCGGTGATCAGCGCCTGGTCGCGGCTGACCTGGTCGAGCTCGGCCGGGCTGGGCGGCTTGGGGATGGTGCCGGCTTTGGGCGCGGTTTCGTCGGGCTTGTCGGTCATGGCGTCCTCCTGCACCGCTCAACGCGCGAGGCGCCGCCTGGCCCCCTGGATGGGATGCAATTCAATGCACAGATGTGAGATGCGGGGCTTGGCCCGCAGGAGATCGCGATGCTGGTGCTGAACGTTCGTGGGATGACGTGCGACCATTGCGTCCGCGCGGTGACCGAGGCGGTGCGGGAGGCGGCGCCC